>CAZCEE010000085.1:0-8220 GCA_964497165.1 uncultured Schumannella sp.
GGTCACCGCTCGGGTGGGCGTGTGGGCGCGCGCGGCCGCCGGTCGCGACGCCACCCGCGGCATGCGCGTGGCCCGCTTCGGCGACAACATGCGCTACGTCGCGGTGACTGAAGGCGACAAGACCGAGGCCGAGATCCGCCTCGGCGTGCAGGTCAACACCTGGGGCGTCAACGACCTGGTGGATGCCGTGGCCGGCGTCTCCGAAGCGGCCGTCGACGAATTGATCGCCGAGTACCTCGCGGCCTACGACGTCGTGCCCGAACTACTCGAGGGCGGCGAACGTCACGACGCGCTGCGGGAGGGCGCGCGGATCGAGGCGGGACTGCGCGGCTTCCTCGAGGCGGGCGGCTTCCACGCCTTCACCGACTCCTTCGAAGACCTCGGCGCTCTGCGCCAACTGCCCGGCCTCGCCGTCCAGCGCCTGATGGCCGACGGCTACGGGTTCGGCGCCGAAGGCGACTGGAAGACCGCGGTGCTCGTGCGCACCGCCGCCGTCATGGGCGCGGGCCTGCCCGGCGGCGCTTCCCTCATGGAGGACTACACGTACCACCTGGAACCCGGGAACGAACTCATCCTCGGCGCCCACATGCTGGAGGTCTCGCCGTCGCTCACCACGTCGAAGCCGCGCCTCGAAATCCACCCGCTGGGCATCGGCGGCAAGGACGACCCGGTGCGGCTGGTCTTCACCGCCGACCCCGGCCCGGCGATCGTCGTCGCCCTGTCCGACGTGCGGGAGCGGTTCCGCCTCGTCGCGAACGTCGTCGACAACGTGCCGCTGCCCGCGCCGATGCCGAAGCTGCCGGTGGGCCACGCGGTGTGGAAGCCGCGTCCCGACTTCCGCACCTCGGCGACCGCGTGGCTGCAGGCCGGCGCGGCCCACCACACCGTCATGTCGACGCAGGTGGGGGTCGAGGTGTTCCGCGACTTCGCGGCGATGTCGGGCGTCGAACTGCTCGTGATCGACGAGGACACCACGACGGAGGAGTTCGCCCGCGAGCTGCGCTGGAACGCCGCCTACTACCGGCTCGCTCAGGGGCTCTGAGGCAGCGTTGCGCGGAGCACCGAGGTGCCAGATGCAACGAGCGCAAGGGCGTCGAGGTACATCTCGATCTGGGTTGCGAAGACCACCTCGTAGTCCACGAGTCGCAACTCGCTCTTGAGCGCCTCGGCGTACGGGTAGTCGGCGGAGTCGACGGGGGCGTACACCTGAACCCAACCGCCCGCGGCGCGCTTGCCGTCGAGCGCCGCGAGTCGCCCGCCGTGCGCGGCGGCGGCGCCGAGAACGAGGTTGGCGAAGACCTGGTACTGCACGACGGCTTCGAGCCCCGACAGTCCGGCGTGGTGCAACGCGCGCAGCAAGGCATCGACGGCTCGTAACTCGTTCATCCCGTTCGTGATGATGTTGAGCGATATCGCGGCAGCTGCCGGATGCGCGACGGCCGTGCGCCAGGCGCGCCAGGCGAGATCCTCGAGATCGGTGCGCCAGTCGTCGGTTGGGACGTAGCCGGCGAGCGAAACTCCATCGAGGTACTCGGCGATCGCCGTGATGAGTTCCTCGCGGCTGGCGAAGTGCCGGTAGACGGCAGTCGGTGCTGACTGCAGCTCCTCCCCCAGCCGGGCGAAGGTGAGCGCTGACTCGCCCTCGCGATCGAGGATGTTCACTACCGCAGCGACGATCTGCTCCGCCGACAGCGAGCCGCGCTTGCGGCGCGAACGTTGCTCAGCCATGCGTTCCTCCTCGGCTTCCATCCTGCCCGCTCGGGCCACGCCCACGGGGTATTGGATTTAGCGAATGCTATTGACTATCTCATTCACTATGGCCAAGATGGCGACAATCCGCAACACCCGAACCACCGTCTTCCGAACTGCACCGACTGACCCTGCACTTCCGAGAAAGGCACTCACATGCATCGACGCATCGCTCTCCTTCGCACCGGGGCACTCGCCCTCGCCACCGGCATCGCCCTGGCCGGCTGTACCGGCGGTGGCACCCCAGCTGGTGATACAACGACCATCAGAACGACGATCGACATCCCGGCGTCGTTCGACCCGACAGTGGCCCTGTCGCTCCCCGACTTCCTTCTCGCGCGCACCTCTTACGACACCCTCATTCGACGCGACGAATCGGGCTTCGTGCCCGGACTCGCGACCGAATGGAGCTCGACGCCGACCCAGGCGGTCTTCACGATTCGCGACGACGCGACCTGCTCGGATGGCACCGAAATCACGCCGAGCATCGTAAAGGCGTCACTCGACTACTACGCGCGCCCCGACACCCCGTCGGTCACCCTGGTCACCGTCTTCGGCCCCGGCAACGTTCCCGCCATCACGGCCGACGACGACGCTGGGACGGTGACGATCGACCTCCAGATCCCGTGGCCTGACCTGCTCGCCGGGCTCGCCATTTCGACAACCGGCATCGTCTGCCCGGAGGGTCTCGCCGATCCGGAAGGTCTCGCAGTCGGTCCCGTGGAAGGCAGCGAGTCGGGCCCCTATGTCCTGGCGTCGTTCGAAGCCGGGGTGCGGTACACCTACACCCTCCGCGAGGACTACAACGCCTGGCCGGAGTGGTCGACCGCGATCCCCGGAGAGCCCGCGCAAACGCTCGAGTACGTCGTGTCGCCCGATTCGACCGCCTCCGCAAACCTCGTCATCAGCGGTCAACTCGACATCGCCAAGATCCAGGCGCAGACGATCGACCGGTTCGACGGGATGGAAGGCTACAACGTCGCGGTGAACCGCTTCAGTGACTTCTACCTCATCTTCAACCAGCGGGAAGGCAGCCCCTTCACCGATCCTGCCGTTCGCCTCGGAGTCGCTCAGGCACTCGACCGCACGATGTTCGAAAACGTGACCTCGCTCGGCACCGGCGAGATCGCGACATCGCTCGCCTCGAGCTCGATCGCGTGTGTCCCCGCCGCGAACCCGCTCATCCCCGAGCCCGACGCCGCTGCCGCGGCGAGCGCACTCGAGGGCGTCAGCATCCGCTTCATCGGCCCCACCATCGCCGGCCCCGCGGGTGCGGGCAACGAGTACATCGCCGAGGCGCTTCGCGCCGCAGGGGCTGATGTCACCATCCAGAACACCGACGTCGGCACCTGGGTGGGAACGGTCTTCGGCGCGCCCGAGGCGTGGGATCTCACGATGTACGCCGACCTGAACTTCTTGGGGTCGCTCGCGAATTCCCTCGGTTCGTTCGTGGGTCCGGTGATCTTCGAAGGCGGCGGCAACATCGGCGCGACCGTCAACCCCGCTGCTGAGGCGGCATTCGGAGCGTCGCTTGCGGCCACCACTGAGGAAGAGCGCTGCGAGTACCTCAATGAGGCTGTTGACGCGCTCATCGAGAACGCCGACGTGCTCCCCCTCCTCAACGACCCGTTCATCTACGTTCAGCGACCGGGCTTCAGTGTCAGCGTGCTCGGTGGCGCGCTCGACGACCCGATCTTCCGTATCACCGGCTGATCCCCTGACGCCCTGCGGTCGACCCCGGTCGGCCGCAGGGCGCCCCATCCCTGATCCGCACCTTCACTCCGAGGACTGCCCCATGGAACCCTTCATCTCCGCACTCGACCTCGCCGCCTTGCTCCGTCGCCGCGACGTGAGCGCGGCAGAGGTTGCCGACTTCTACCTCGAACGAGTCGACGCGCTCAACCCCGCGATCAACGCGATCGTCTGGATGGACGTCGACGATGTGAAGCGCCGGGCGCGCATCGCCGACGAGCGGCTCGCGTCCGGCACCGCACGCCCGTTTGAGGGTGTCCCGCTGCCGATCAAAGATCTCACCCCGGTCAAAGGCCAACCCTTTACCCTGAGCTCGATGGCGATCGATCCGGAGCCGGCCGACGAGAACGAGGTGACCGTCGACATCCTCGAGAACGCCGGATTCGTGCTCTTCGGGCGCTCCAACAGCCCGGAGTTCGGCCCGCTCACGGTTTCCGAGAACCAGCGGTGGGGCAAGACCCGCAATCCGTGGAACACCGACTACACCTCGGGCGGCTCATCGGGTGGTGCCTCTGCGGCCGTCGCTGCGGCGCTCGCACCTGTCGCACATGCATCCGACGGTGGTGGCTCCATCCGCGTTCCCGCCGCGGCGACCGGACTCGTCGGACTCAAGCCCAGCCGGGGGCGCGTGCCCAACGACGTGCGGGGCTGGGAGCAGTCGGTCACCGAGGGCGCGCTCACCCGCTCGGTCGCCGACGCGGCGGCGATGCTCGACGTTCTCGGCGTCGCCGACCCGCTCGCCTGGTACTCGGCCCCCGACCCCGCCCGTCCGTTCTCGGCCGAGGTGGGAGCCCCGGGGCCCCGACTGCGCATCGGACTGTTGCTCGAACCGCCGACCGGAGTGGAGGTCGATGAGGCGTGCATCGAGGCCGCGCACGCCTTGGCTCGGGCCCTCGAACACGTCGGCCACCACGTCTTCCCGGTCGCACCCTTCCTGTTCACGAAGGAGGCGGGGGCCGGCTTCGCCGACCTCGTGATCTCGGCATCCGTGTGGGGCACGCCGTTCGACCATTCCCGCGCGGACCAGCTCGATCCCTACATCCGCTACCGACTCGACCGGGCCACGACCTACCATGCCGGCGAGTACGTGGCTCTCGCCAACCGGTTGCAATGGGAGTCACGCAGCGTCGTCGCCCAGTGGGGACGCGACTTCGACGTCTTGCTCACCCCGACGACGGCCGTGCGTACTCCGCTGGTCGGGAGCGTCTACGACGAGGCCAACACCGACCCCAGCGGACCCCGGCTCACCGAACTGCGGACCGTCTCGTTCACCAGCTTCGCGAACATCTCCGGCCTGCCGTCGATCTCGTTGCCGGTGCACACCGGTCCCGACGGGATGCCGCTCGGCGCGCAACTCATCGGCGGCCCGTTCGACGAGGCGACCCTTCTGCGAGTCGCCTCCGAAGTCGAACCTGCCTTCGATTGGGGTCAGCGCCGCGCACCGCTCGCGGAGGGCTCGGGCGTGCGATGACCGACACCGTCGCGGTTCGGGCGATCGCCACGGGACGTGGCCGCCGCCATCCGTGGACCACCTTCGCGCTCCGCCGCCTCGGTGGGCTCGCACTCTCGCTCGGACTGCTGGTCGTGGCGACCTTTCTGATCATCCCGCTCATCCCCGGCGACCCGGCGATCGCGATCCTCGGCGCTGACGCGACGCCCGACGCGATCGCTCGGTTGCGCGAGCGGCTGCACTTGGACGACCCACTCCTCACCCAGTTCGTCCGCTATCTCCAAGGCATCGTGACGTTGGATCTCGGCCAGAGCTTCCGGTACGGCATCCCCGTCGCCTCGACCATCGCGACGAAGTTGCCGTATACCGCGACGATCGCCTTCGGTGCCATCGCCGTTGTGATGCTGGTCGCCGTGCCCCTCGGCATGGCGATCGGGGTGCTCACCCGCAACGGCCGCCGCCCGGTGCTCGCCACCGTGTTCGGTGCGGTCGCCGCCTTGCTCGCCTCCTTCCCGGCCTACGTCGCCGGCACACTTCTCGTCGTCGTGTTCGCGATCGGGCTCAGGCTGCTCCCGGCGGGAGGCACCGGCGGGCCTGAGGCGTTCGTTCTTCCGATCGCGGCACTCGCCCTGGGTCCGACCTTCGCCGTGGCGCGGGTCGTGCGCCAAGAAACGTTCGGGGTGCTCCAGCAGGACTACATCCGCACGGCGCGCGGTCGGCGAATCACCGCAGCCCGCCTGTACCTTCGGCACGCCCTGCCCAACCTGCTGACCTCGACGCTCACGCTCACCGGGCTGATCCTCGCCGGCCTGCTCGGCGGGGCGATCATCATCGAGACCGTTTTCAGCCTCCCGGGGCTCGGGCTCGAAGTCGTGCAGGCGATCATCTACCGCGACTACCCGATCATCCAAGGCATTGTGCTCACGATCGGGGCCATCGCGATCTTCATCAACCTGGCGATCGACGTGCTGCTCGGCGTGATCGATCCCCGAACTCTGACTGGGGGAGACCATGTCTGACCGCCCGCGGCGCCGCCCGTCCCTCGCGTTCGTCGTCGGGATCCTGATGCTCGTCGCGCTCGCGCTCGTCGCGGTCGTCGCGCCGCTCGTCCTCTCCGGGCCGGCGACGGCTCTCACCTCCAACACGCGCGCCGACCCCTCGTGGGCGCACTGGTTCGGTACCGACGATCTCGGGCGCGACGTGCTCGCGCGCACCCTGATCGCAACTCGACTGACGATGCTCATGGCCGCCGCTGCGACGCTCATCGCGGTCGTGACGGGCGTGCTCGTGGGAGGTCTCGTTCAGGTCGGCCCCCGCTGGCTGCGCGACCTCGTGCTGCGCATCATCGACTCCACGGTGGCCTTCCCCTCGCTCATCCTCGCCCTCGTCATCGCGGCGATTCTCGGCCCGGCGACGAGTTCCGCCATCATCGCGATCGGAGTCGCAGGCATTCCGAGCTTCGCCCGCATCACGGCGAACATGACTGCCGGCGTCGTGCATCGTGACTTCGTCGTCAGCGCGCGGCTTCTCGGCGTTCCTGCCTGGCGGCTGTTCTCCCGTCACCTCCTGCCCAACGTATCGGGGCCGCTGCTCGCCCTCATCGCATCAAGCTTCGCGCTCGCACTGTTGGAGATCTCGAGCCTCTCGTTCGTGGGCCTCGGAGTACAGAGCCCGGACTACGACTGGGGCCGGCTGCTGAACGAAGGCCTTCCGGCGATCTATTCGCAACCCTTCCAGGTCGTCGCTCCGTCGGTGATGCTCATCATCGCGGGCGTCGCGGCAATGCTGACCGGCGACGGGCTGGCGAGCGCCAGCGACCCGTGGGGGCGACAACCGAAGGCCCTCCGGCGCGCGAGGCTCGAAGCCGGTTCACTCTCGGCGACATCGGATGCGCTCGTCGAGGTGCGCGGCCTCACCGTCACCACCGCTACCGGCGTGCCCCTCGTGCGGGGCATCGACTTCGAGATCGCCGAAGGCGAGATCCTCGGCCTGGTCGGCGAGTCGGGCTCCGGTAAGTCGATGACGGCGATGTCGCTCGCCCGGCTGCACGCCGACACTGTCGCGGTGGATGCCGAGGTGCTGCGCGTCGGCGACCTCGACCTTCGCACGGGCGGCAACCGCGGCCGCCTCGCCCGCGAGATCGGGCTCGTCTACCAAGACCCCGGATCGACCTTCAACCCGGCCTTGCGACTGGGATCGCAGCTCACGGAGGTCGCGCGGGTGCATCTGCGGATGCCGCGTCGTCGCGCCGACGCGGTACTCACCGAGGCTCTGCGCACGATGCGGGTGACCAAGCCGGAGGAGCGCCTCCGACAGCACTCGTTCCAGCTCTCGGGCGGGATGCTGCAGCGCGCGATCATCGCGTCGTCGCTCGTCACCACGCCCCGCCTCATCATCGCCGACGAGCCGACTTCCGCCCTCGACGTCACGGTTCAGGCCGAGGTTCTCGCGCAGCTCCGCCAGCTCAATGAGTCCGAGAAGGCCGCCATCCTGTTCATCTCGCACGACCTGGGTGTCGTCGCGGCGCTCTGCCACCGCATCCTGGTGATGCGTCAGGGCGTCATCGTCGAGCACCTCACGGCTGCGCAACTCGCCGCCGGCGAAGTCACCCATCCCTACACCCGCACCTTGCTGGAGGCGACCCCTCGACTCCCCGAGGGCACCTGGTCGGCAACCGAGAAGGAGCCACCCGCATGACCGCTCCCCTCCTCGAAGTCCAGGCACTCGATGTCGTGCTGGGGCATGGTCGAGCCGCGAGCCCGATCGTCACCGACGTCGGGTTCACGGTCTCCCGCGGCACGACCCTCGGGCTCGTCGGCACCGTTGCCAACGCGAGCGATGGAGGCTATTTGCGGGACCGCTCGACGACGGCTCCGGCGGTGAGGGCGCGTTGGCGAGACGGATGAGCGCGATGAGGTTGAGACGGGTGACGCCCGCCAGATAGGCCTGATTCACGCGAGTGCCGAACGCGGGCGCCGCGTCGATGGAGCCCTCGTCGAGTATGACCACGTCCCGCACCTCGTCGGTGATCACACCCATGCGCGAGTGAAAGCCGTCCGAGTCGGGCACGTCGATGACGGCGACGCAGGTCTGCGCGCCGATCTCCGTATCCCCGACTCCGAGTTGACGGGCGAGGTCGATGACCGGAATCACCGTCCCGCGCAGGTTCATCAGTCCGCGGACGCACCGCGGCATGGCCGGGATGCGCGTCAGCGGTTGCAGCAGGACGATCTCGCTCACCGACGAGGCGGCCACGGCGTAGGTCTCCG
>CAZCEE010000086.1:0-8219 GCA_964497165.1 uncultured Schumannella sp.
GCTCACCGTAGCCGACCTTCGCCTGCGCATCGCCCACCACCGACACGACGCCGGAGTCGCTCGGCAAGCTACGCGGCGCGTTCTCTGCCAAGGGCTCGATCACCGCGGGCAACTCCTCGCAGATCACCGACGGCGCAGCGGCGCTCGTGCTGATGTCGGAGGAGACGGCAGCCGCGCGCGGCATCACACCGCTCGCCCGCATCGAGAGCCACGCGGCCGTCGCCGGTCCCGACACGCGCCTGCACGCCCAGCCGGCCAACGCCATCCTCGCCGCGCTCGCACGGCTCAACGGCGTGACACCGGTCGACCTCGCTGCGGTGGAGATCAACGAGGCGTTCGCCGCCGTCGCGGTGCGTTCGGTCGAACTGCTCGGGATCGACGGGGCGATCGTCAACGCCCACGGCGGCGCGATCGCGCTCGGCCACCCGGTCGGAGCTTCGGGTGCTCGCATCATCGGCACCCTCGCGCGGCAGCTTGTCGCGGCTGGGTCGGGGTCGTACGGCGCTGCCGGAATCTGCGGCGGTGGCGGTCAAGGTTCTGCGGTGGTTTTGCGCGCGATCTGAGCTGAGTGACGCCTCACGGCTGAGGATGCAGGCCGGCACGCCACCGAGCCGACCCGCACCGAGTCTCTGAGCGGTTCAGTCCGCGTAGGGCCAGCCGGTGTACGCCTCGGCGAGGTAGGTGCTACCGGCCTCCGAGGAGACGACCGACTCGAGCTCGCCGAGCTGGCGGCGACGGTCGAAGTCGCTCGCGTCGGGCGCCGAATGCAGCATGCTCGTCATCCACCACGAGAAGTGCTGGGCGCGCCAGATGCGGTGCAGGGCGCGCTCCTCGTAGCTGTCGATTCCCGTCGTTCCCTTGCCGGCGAAGAACGAGATGAGGCCCTCGTGCAGGATGCGCACGTCGTTGACCGCGAGGTTCATGCCCTTCGCTCCGGTCGGCGGAACGGTGTGCGCGGCGTCGCCGACGAGGAAGACGCGGCCGTTCTGCAGCTTGTGGGCGACGAATGAACGGAATCGCAACACGTCGCGCTGGAAGATCGGCCCCTCCTTCAGGTCGCGCCCGCCCACGCGGGACTGCAGCGAATCCCAGATCTGGGCGTCGCTCCAGTCGTTCGGGTCCTGCTCGGGATCGCACTGCAGGTACATGCGCTGCACGGTCGCCGAGCGCTGGCTGATGAGAGCGAACCCTGAGTCGGAGTTGGCGTAGATGAGCTCCTTCGACGACGGCGGGGCCTCGCAGAGGATGCCGAACCAGGCGAACGGGTACTCGCGAAAGTAGCCGCCGGTCTGCGAGCCGACGACGGCGGTGCGCGCGATGCTGCGCGACCCGTCGGCACCGATCACGATGTCGGCGACGATTTCGAACGGCTCGCCCTGGGCATCCCGACCGACGACGCGCGGGGCGTCGCTCTGACCGTCGAGCACCTCGACCGCCTCATGCTCGAAGCGGATGTCGCCGCCGTCGGCAAGCCGGCGGGCGACGAGGTCGATGAGCACCTCGTGCTGCGGGTAGAGGTAGACGGAGCGGCCGACGAGTTTCTGGAAGTCGATGCGGTGCGATTCGCCGTGGAACTGCAGCTCGATGCCCTCGTGGCGGTGGCCGTCGGTCAGCACGCGCTCCGAGGCGCCCGTCTCGACGAGCAGGTCGACGGCGACGCTCTCGATGATGCCGGCGCGGACGGTCTTCTCGATGTCTTCCCGGGTGCGGTTGTCGATCACGATCGACTCGATCCCGTCGCGGTGCAACAGGTGGGAAAGCAGTAGACCGGCGGGGCCGGCTCCGATGATGGCGACGCGGGTGCGAACGGCGGGGGACATGCGATCTCCTTCGATCGGTTCGAGGACTGAGGTCAGTGTCGCGGCCCGACCGTGGGGATCGCTGAGATTGCCCATTGAATGGGAACGAAGGCCTAGAGTCGGGACATGGCGAACTCGCGAACCGGCGACAGCGTGATCGATCGGCTGGTGCGCGTGCTCGCGACCTTCGACTCCGAGCACACCGAGCAGTCGCCGAGTGACATCGCCCGACGGGCGGGGCTGCCGGCGTCCACCGGGCATCGACTCGTCGGTGACCTCGTCGACAGCGGGTTGCTGGAACGCGACGAGGACGGCCGCGCCCGTGTCGGCATGCGGCTGTGGGAGCTCGCGACCCGCGGGTCGCTCGCACTCGGATTGCGGCAGGCGGCGCTTCCCGCGATGGAGCGGGTGCAGGCCCTCGTGCGACAACACACCCAACTCGGAGTCGCCGACGGCGATCAGGTGCTCTTCCTGGAGCGGCTCTCGCATCCGGAGGCCGGCGCGAACATCACCCGCATCGCCGGCCGGCTGCCGCTGCACGCCTCGTCGTCGGGACTCGTGCTGCTCGCCGCCGCGCCGCCCGCGGTGCTCGAGCGCATTCTCGCCGCGCCTCTTGAACGACTTGGTCCCGAGACCATCACCGATCCCGGCGCGTTGCGGCGCAAACTCGCCGAGGTGCGCCGACTCGGGCACGCGACCGCGCCGGGGTCGATCGAGGCGGTCTCGACGGGTGTCGCGGTTCCCCTCCGGGATAGGGGCGTGGTTGTCGCGGCGCTGGGAGTGGTGCTGCCGCGCGGCGAGGAAAGTGACCGCGTGGTCGCGATCCTGCGCGCTGCGGCGGGGGAGATCGAAGCCGCTCTGGCCGCGCCGTCGAGATCGTCGACAATTTTGGCTACATTCAAGTCGTGATCATCGACTGCCACGGCCACTACACGACCACGCCCGCCGGAGTGGGGGCGTGGCGCGACACCCAGACCGCAGCGCTCACGGGCGGCCCAGCGGCCGCCGACGGGCCATTCCCGGTCACCGATGAGGAGATCCGCGAGAGCATCGAGGGCGGTCAGTTGCGGGTGCAGCGCGAACGCGGCATCGACGTGACCCTCTTCTCTCCACGGGCATCGTGGATGGGGCACCACGTCGGCGACGCGATAACGTCGCTCGACTGGACCACTCGCCAGAACGACCTCATCAAGCGTGTCTGCGACCTGTTCCCGAACAACTTCGTGCCGGTCGCCCAGTTGCCGCAGTCGCCGGGCACGTCGATCGACAACTCCGTGCGGGAATTGCGGCGCACCGTCGAGGAGCTCGGCTTCGTTGCCGTCAACGTCAACCCTGACCCGACGGGCGGCTACTGGACGGGCCCCGACCTCGGCGACAGCTACTGGTGGCCGCTCTGGGAGGCGATGCAGGAACTCGACGTGCCCGGGATGCTGCACGTCAGCCAGGCGGAGAATCCGTTCTTCCAGACGACAGGCTCGTACTACCTGTCGGCCGACACGACGTTCTTCGTGCAAGCCCTCAGCAGCGGATTCATGAAGGAGCAGCCGGGGCTGCGCCTCGTCATCCCGCACGGTGGGGGAGCGATCCCGTTCCACTGGGGCCGCTTCCAGGGCATGAGCGTGCGCGAAGGCTGGGACTTCGACGGGGCCACCGAGCGCATCTTCTTCGACACCTGCGTCTACCACCAGCCGGGCATCGACCTGCTGCTCGACGTCGTGCCGACCGAGCGCGTGCTGTTCGGGTCGGAGATGCTCGGTGCGGTGCGCGGCGACAACCCCACCACGGGCTCGGGTTGGGACGACACCGGCAGGTACCTCGAGGCGTCGACACTCTCGGCCGACGACCGGGAGCGGGTGTACGCCGGCAACGCCCGCGCGGTCTACCCGCGGCTTGCGGCCTACGTCTCCTGAGTCGCGGGGGTCACGTGGCCGTCGTGCACGGCCGTACCGTGCTCTTCGAGAAGGTTCTCGAAGTACGCCATCGACCGCTCCGAGGAACTCACCAGCTGACGGTAGACGCCGCCGGCGCGCGCGTGCGGGTGACTCGGCGGCAGGTAGCTGCGCAGCAGCGCCTCCGAGATCCCTTCGGCAGCGAGCCGCAATAGCCGCACGAGGTCGTCGACGGGGGCGTCGTCGTTCGGGATGACGACGCTGACGGTGCCGACGACGACCTCCTGCGAACCGCGCACCGGCACGGCGATGCCCCTCGACTCCTCGAAGATCCAACCCGTCGACACCGCGAACCCGGTGCGCCGCGCGGCGGCGACGGCATCCCGAAGCTGCTCGGCGGTGGCGAGACTCGACGGGGTGATGGGCGAGAGTCCGCGTTCGAGAACCCGCTCAAGCACGTCCGCGGCGGCGTCGGCCAACAACACGATGCCGCTCGACGAATGCTGCATCGGGATGCGCCCGCCGACGATCGAGGCGTTGACGACGGCGTCGCGCGACGAGAGCCGCTCGATGACGAGCACATCGAGCCCTGACCGCACGAGCAACTGGGTGTGCTGGCGCACGCGGGACTGGATCGCGTGCAGAAAAGGGAGGGCGATCTCGCGCAGCCCGAGGGCGCCGGGGGTGCGGCTACCCATCTCCCACAGCCGGTTGCCGACGCGGTAGCTGCGATCGGGCATCCGCTCGAGCAGGCCGTGTTCGACCAGTTCGCCGACGATGCGGTGGGCCGACGACATCGGGATGCCTGCGCGCTCCGAGATCTCGCTGAGCGATAAGAACGGGGCCTCGAACGAGAAGGTGTCGAGGATCATGACGACGCGGCTGATCGCTGAGACGCCGTTCGACTGTCGTGCCATCGGAAGCTCCTTCGCTCGCGCTCACCCTACTTCCTATGAAAGAGAGCAACGAGGCGAGTTCCATTCCGCGGCTCCTACACTGCCGACGTATCGCTCGCGCCACCGATGACGCGAACGCGAGAGTGAGGATCACCGATGATGACTTCCGAGAGCCTGGCCCAAGCCATCGCCCGCACCGGCAACGCCGTTGAGCTGCTGCGCAACCAGCCCTGGCCGTCGATCACCTTCCCGATCCAGCCAGAATTCACCAACTGGCGCGACGAGCAGCGCGCCTGGATGACGACGGTCGCGATCATGGACCAGTCCCATCACATGACGCAGCTCTTTCTCGGCGGGTCCGACCTGATCTCGATCCTCTCCGGCATCTCACCGAACACCTTCGCGAACTTCCGCCCCGGCGTCGCCAAGCAGCTGATCTCCGTCAACCAGGACGGCTACCTGATCGGTGACGGCATCCTGTTCTACAACTCCGACGAGCGTGAAGGCATCGTGCTCGTCGGCCACCACATCCTCATCGACTGGGTGCGCTTCAACGTCGAGAATGCCGAAGCGGACGGCAAGGACGTGCATCACCGCCTCGAAGCCAACTCGAACATGCGCGGCGCGGGCAACGACCCGACGTTCTTCCGCTACGAGATCCAGGGCCCCGAGGCCGACCACGTGATGGAGAAGCTGTGGGGCGGGCCCGTGCCCGACGTGAAGTTCTTCCACATCGCCGACCTCGAGATCGCGGGCGTGCCGGTGAAAGCCCTGCGCCACGGCATGGCCGGGCAGCCGGGCTTCGAGTTCTACGGCAACTACGCCGACGGGCAGAAGATCATCGACGCGATGATGGAGGCGGGTGCCGAATACGACATCCGCCGGGTCGGCGCGAAGGCGTACTCGTCGTCGCCCCTGGAGTCGGGTTGGGTGCCCACCCCGTTCCCCGCGATCTGGGACGACGACTTCGCCGCCTACCGCGAGTGGCTGCCCGCCGCGCGGGCCGGGTCGATCGGCGGATCGCTGTACTCGACCGACGTGCACGACTACCAGTTCACCCCGTTCGACCTCGGCCTCGGTCGCTCCGTCAAGTTCGACCACGACTTCCACGGCCGCGCCACGCTCGAGAAGATCGCCGCCGCGCCCGCGCGTCGCAAGGTCACGCTGCTGTGGAACGCCGACGATGTCGCCGCGATCGTCAAATCCCAGGTCGAGCCGGGCATCCCCGCGAAGTTCCTCGACTTCCCGAAGGCCCGCTACGGCTTCTACCAGATGGACACCGTCGAGCGAGACGGCAAGCAGGTCGGCATCTCGACCGACGCGGGCTACGTCGCCAACGAGCAGCTCTACATGTCGCTCGCGACGCTCGACAACGACGTACCCGAAGGTGGCATCGTCGACGTGGTGTGGGGCGAGGACCCGATCTCGAAGAAGCCGCAGGTCGACCAGAAGCACCGCCAGGTGAAGATCCGCGCCACCGTGGCACCCGCGCCCTACCAGGACTATGCCAGGACCGTGTACCGGGCAAACGACTAGTTCGCGGGGGTCAAGGCTGGGGCGCCGGCGACGAGCACGGGGGCGTTGGCGTTGAGGAGCACCTCGTGCACGACGGTGCCGATCGGCGAGCGGTCGACACCCGTCGACCCGGGTCCGATCACCAGGAGCGCCTTCGAGTGGGAGGCATCGAGGAGGGCCGCCGAAGGCGCGCGGGTCGACCGCCGGGCTTGCACGATCAGGTCGGGGTAGGTGGCGCGCACGTGGGCGAGCGCGGTTTGCAGGGGACCGTCGTCGAGCACCCCGCCCTCGCCCGGATGGCCGGCGTGCAAGAGGGTCAGCTCGTCGCCGCGAGTGACGGACTCCCGTGCGGCGATCTCGGCGATGTGGCGGGCGGTCTGCTCGCGGTCGATACCGGCGACGACCCCGCGGCGGAACCGCACGTCGGTACCCGGGATGACGGCGACGGTGCAGGTGCTGGCGGCGGCGATCTGCACGCTGAGCGAGCCGAGCACCCGTCCGCTGCTGAACCCCGTCTTGTGCGTGCCCACGACCAGCACATCGTCGGGGCGAGCGAACCGGGTCAGCTCCCAGGGTGCCGAGCCCTCGAGGAGCTCAGACTGGACGTCGAGCATCGGCATCTCCGCGCGGAGGCGGGATTGCGTCGCCTCCAGGAGTCGGCGACCGAGGTCGGTCGCTTCGGCCCGGAACTCGGAACCCATGAGACCGGCTTCGGCGTCGACGACATGAACGATCACGAGAGGTGCGGAGTCGCGGCGTGCGCGGGTCGTCGCCCACACGACGGCGGCGTCGGATGGGGCCGAGCCGTCGATGCCGACGATGTAACGCATTCGAGGACCTCCCGCGATCGCTGAGCCTGATCATCGCCCCGACCAACGGTTCGCCCCGGGGACCTAGGTCCCTCGGGTAGCTACACTCGGCTGAGATGGCCGACGGATTGGCGTTCCCGGATGCACCGCGGATCCGCGAGTTGTTGCGAGCGACGCGGGTCGTCGTCGAGCAGATCGAGCTCGACCGGGTGCTGCGCACGATTGTCGAAGCGGCCGTCTCGCTTTCCGGGTCACGGTACGGCGCCCTCGGCGTCATCGCCCCGACCGGAGGGCTCGAGCAGTTCGTCCATGTCGGGATGGCGCAGGAGCTCGAGGGCCGCATCGGTCACCTGCCGGAAGGCCGCGGCATCCTCGGAGCCGTGATCGATACGGGTGAGTCGATCCGCCTCGAACATCTCGGCCGCGACGATCGTTCCGCAGGCTTCCCGGCCCACCACCCGCCGATGGACTCGTTCCTCGGGGTACCCGTCGTCGTGCGTGGCGAGGTATTCGGCAACCTCTATCTGACCGACAAGATCGACGGCCCGTTCACGGCCGAAGACGAAGAGCTTGTCGAGTCGTTGGCGGCGACGGCGGGAATCGCGATCGACAACGCGCGACTCTTCGACGAGAGCCGCCGCCGCGAGCGGTGGAGCGCCGCGCTCGCCGAAATCAATGTCACTCTGCTCTCCGGCGATGTCGAAGACCCGCTCGCCGTCGTCGTCGAGACCGTGGCGTCGGCGGTGGGTGCCGAACTCGTCTGCCTCGTGCGTCCACTCGATGACCAGTTGCTCATCGAGGTCGCGCGCGGTGACGGCGCGCTCGCCCTCCAGGGCACCCGGGTCGCGGCGGAAGGGTCGCTCGTGATGCGGGCGCTCGAGAGCGGCGGGCCGGTCGTCGTCGAGTCGCTCTCCCACCCGCAGCGGGGAGAAGCCGGCTACGGGCCGACCGTCGCCGTGCCGCTGTTCGCCGACGGGCAACCGCTCGGCGCGCTGACGATCTCGCGCCCCGTCGGCAGCGAGCGGTTCACCACCGCCGACCTCGAGATGGCCGCCGAGTTCGCGCGCCAGACGAGCGTGGCGATCGCGTTCGCGCGGGCTCGCCTCGACCGCCAGCAGCTCGAACTCGTCGAAGAGCGCACCCGCATCGCGCGCGACCTGCACGACCACGTCATCCAGCGCCTGTTCGGCGCGGGGCTCGCCCTGCAGTCGGCAAGCGGGCTCGCCGATCCCGCGCTCGCGGCCCGAATCGCCGAACAGGTGGATGCCATCGACGCGGCGATCTCCGAGATCCGCACCGTCGTCTTCACCC
>CAZCEE010000087.1:0-8135 GCA_964497165.1 uncultured Schumannella sp.
TCCAGCCGAGGCTCTGGGCGCGGGTGCGGCCGGCATCCACCAGTTCGTTGCGCACCCAGGCGATGCGGGCGGCTTCGCTCCGCTTCGCGACGGCCTGCGGGCCCTCCTTGCCGTGATCGGCCTGGGCGAGCTCCATGAACTGGCGCAGCCGGTCGGGCTCCCGCGACTCGTTCTCGATGCGCGCGTGGGCTGCGAATGCGGAGGCGTACTCGGCGCGCCAGTCGACGTCGTGCTTGAGGCTGGTCTCGGGCGCGACCCCCTTGCGCAAGCCCTGCACGTAGCAGGTGGAGACGTGCACGACCGGCGGGGTGGCTCCGGAGGCGCGCAGGCTTTCGTAGAGGTTCACCACGCCGCCGATGTTCGCCTCGAACGACTCGGTGATCGGATCGTCGAACGACACGCTCGCGGCGCTGTGGATGACCAGCCCGAGATCCTTCGGCAGGGCGATCGCTGAGCCCAGGCCTCCCTCGACGACCTTGATGCGCGACTTCACGGCCTCCTCGAGGCCCTTCTCGCCGACCTTGTCGCGCCACGCGGCGAAGACCGGCTTCTTGAGGAGGGAGCGAACGCGTTCCTCGGCGGTCGCACTGCCCTTCACCCGCACGAGGATCGAGATCGTCGTGCCGGGGTGGTCAGAGAGCAGGCGTTCGAGCACGGCCTGACCGACGAAGCCGGTGGCGCCGGTCAGAAAGACATGGGCGGTGCCGAGATCGGTGGTCGCCTTCTTGGGGGTCACGGAACCAGTCTCGCAGCCACGATGGGCGCGACGGCACCGAGCCCCGGGAGCGCGGCGATGCGGTCGGCGATCTCGGCAGCGCGCGCGGCGCCCTTCGGACCGCCGAACACGACCGCTTCGAAGTAGGAACGGTCTTCGGCCGACCTGTCGATCGCGCCGAGCGGCCAGGCCGAGCGCTTGACCTCCTTGAGCGAGAGCTTGCGGGCGCGCGCCGACTCCGCGAGGCGCCGCTCGGCATCTTCGGCGAGGAAGAGGATGTGGCGCTCCTTGAGTTCGATGATCAGGTCGGCGACGGGGCGCACCCCGGCGGCGATCTCACCGAGGCGACGGTAGGCCGCGGTCGTGACCCACTCGTCGATGAGTCCGGTGGTGACGTGCGCGGCGACGAGTTCGGGTCCGGCGATGTTGCCGGCGATGGCGCGCGCGATCGGGCCGCGGCGTTCGACGCGCTCGAAGCGTGAGCGGCGACGAGTGCCCGCAGGTGAGGTGAGGTCGTGGCCGGTCGCCTCGAGAACGGCGTCGAGCGCGTCGGCGATCCAGAACTTCTCGAAAGCCCAGGTGGTGAGGAACGCGGTGACGCGGGCATCCTTGTGCGTCGCGGTCACCAGCACGTTGCGCATGCGCTCCATCGTGTGGCGCTCGAGGTCGCGCATCGTGCGGATCAGGCGTGCGGTGTCGGCGTCGACATCGGCGGCGGTGAGGGACTCGAGGTCGAGTTCGCCGCGGTGGCTTCCCCGGGCGGTGCGGGCGAACTCACGGATGTCGAAAGTCATGGCGGGGTCCTTCGGTACGGGGGTGGGAGGTCCCGTGCGCGGAGCGGAGGTGCCCCGCACCGTATCGTAATCCACATGGGTATCGCTCTCATTACGGGAGGCACGTCGGGCATCGGCGCCACCTTCGCCCGGCAACTCGCTGCGAAGGGTGACGACATCGTGCTCGTCGCCCGAGACCGCGAACGCCTCGAACAGATGGCCCATGAACTTCGGGGCATGGGTCGCGACGTCGAGATCCTGCCCGCCGACCTCTCGAAGCGCGCAGATGTCGCGAAAGTCGTCAAGCGCCTGGAAGACCCGACGAAGCCGATCGACCTGCTCGTGAACAATGCCGGTTTCGGCATGCATTCCAAGCTGTCCGATGCCGACTCGAGCGGTCACGACTTCGCGTTCGAGGTGATGGTGCGTTCGGTGCGCGAACTGGGGGCGGCATCCGCTCGCGCCATGCGCACGCGCGGCCGCGGTCGGATCATCAACGTCTCCAGCACGGCGGGCTTCATCGCGATGTCGAGCGGGTACTCCTCGGTGAAGGCCTGGGTCACGAGTTTCAGCGAAGGCCTGTCGAACGAATTGCATGGCACCGGCGTCACCGTCATGGCGCTCTGCCCCGGCTGGGTGCACACCGAGTTCCATGAGCGCGCCGGAATTTCGAAGGGCGGCATCCCGGGCTGGCTGTGGCTCGATGCTGACAAACTGGTGCGCTCTGCGCTTCGGGATGCCGAGCGGGGTACCGTGATATCCATCCCGAGCGTTCGGTACAAGCTGCTCATGGGAATCGTGCGCCACCTGCCGCGGTCCGCGGTGCGACGAATCTCTCGTGCCATCAGTTCCAGTCGCACAGTTTCCAGTCGCAGTAGTACCGTGACCAAGTGACCGATGAAGAGCGCGCGGAGAAGGAGCGATCCATGTCCGCGAAGGCGAAACGGTTCACGTCGCGGGGGCGTGCGGCCGCTCGGTTCGTCGCCCAGCGCGGGTTGCTCGTGCCGGTCGCCTGGTCGACGGTGCGCGTCGAAGTGCACGGCGTCAAGCACCTCAAGAAGGTCGGTAAGGCGTTTATCGTCATCGCCAACCACTCAAGCCACCTCGACGCCCCGCTCATCCTGGGGTCGCTGCCGATGCGGATGTCCCGGTACCTCGCGGCTGGCGCCGCGGCCGACTACTTCTTCGACGTCTGGTGGCGGCGAGGGCTCACCGGCCTGTTCTTCAACGCCTTCCCCGTCGACCGCAGCGGCGTCAACCCCCGCAGCGTGAGCGCGAAGGTGCTTTTACAGAAGGGCGTTCCGTTGCTCGTCTTCCCCGAGGGAACGCGCGCTAAGGACTACCGCAAGCGTGGGCACTTCAAGCCCGGAGCTGCCGCGCTCGCCGCATCCACGGGTGTTCCCGTCGTGCCGGTCGCTCTCGTCGGCGCGGGCCGAGCGCACCCGCGGGGCAGCAAATGGCCCAAGCCCGGTCGGCTCAATGTGGGTGTCGTCTACGGCGAGCCGATGTACGCTCGCGACGGCGAAGTGCCGAACGAGTTCATGGCGCGCATCAAGGCTGAGATCGAGCGGATGCTTGCCGAGCACAGCCCCCGTATCCTGGGCTCTGACGCCCCGCCCGCACCCGAAGAAGGACGTAAGTGATGACCGACGTCAAGCACATGAAGTGGTGGGGCTGGGGCCTCGATGGGGTGGGCTTCCACTGGGAGGACAAACCCGGCTTCGCGCCCTTCGTTCTGAAAGCCGTCGGACTCGACCTGCACGTCGCTCAGCCGGTGCCCGAGCCGTCGTTCGCCGACCTGAAAGTACCGAAGTCGAAGGCGACCGCGACCTTCACCGGCGCACTCGCCGGCATCGTCGGCGAAGACGATGTCACGACCGACGAC
The DNA here is from genome assembly GCA_964497165.1 of uncultured Schumannella sp. Classification (GTDB taxonomy): domain Bacteria; phylum Actinomycetota; class Actinomycetes; order Actinomycetales; family Microbacteriaceae; genus Pseudolysinimonas_A. Next base: position 3,374 of record CAZCEE010000087.1, read on the forward strand.
CTGGAACGGGTCATTCACACCTACGGTAAGAGCCTGCGCGACCTGGTGCGCATCCGCAGCCGCAAGATCGAGCGGCTTCCCGACGTCGTCGTCTACCCCGACGACGAGGCCGAGATTCAGAAGATCGTGGATGCCGTGGTCGCCGCGGACGCCGTGCTCATCCCGTTCGGTGGGGGCAGCAACATCGCGGGAAGCCTCGAGCCCCGCGCTGACGAGAAGCGCATCGTGGTGTCGCTCGACCTGGGGCGCCTCAACAAGGTGCTCGACATCGACGAGGAGTCGGGGATCGCCCGTATCCAGGCCGGTGCTCTCGGGCCGCACCTCGAGAAGCAGTTGAACGACAAAGGCTGGACGATCGGACATTTCCCCGACTCGTTCACGCACTCCTCGATCGGCGGGTGGGTCGCGACCCGTTCCTCGGGCATGCAGAGCGACAAGTACGGCGACATCTCCGAGATCGCCCGCGGGATGCGCGTCGTGCGTCCCGGCGGCACCCTCGTCATCCGCGCCCTGCCGTCGACCTCGTCGGGTCCGAGCGTGCGCGAGATGGTGCTCGGCAGCGAAGGCCGCCTCGGCGTCATCACCGAGGTGACCGCCCAGGTGCACCGCACGCCGGCGAAGCGCGATGTCTACGCCTACTTCTTCCCGAACCTCGAGGCGGGCTTCGCCGCGATGCAGGCGATCGCCGAATCGGATGCGACCCCGTCGATCACCCGCGTCTCCGATGCCCGCGAGACGGGCTTCTCGCTCGCGACGAGCAAGGACCGCAAGGGCTTCGCCAAGTTCCTCGCCGGCACGGTGCTGCCGGGGCTCATGAAGAACAAGGGCTGGGCGAAGCAGCCCGGCGGCTTGGAGAGCATCTGCCTCTCGTTCATCGGCTTCGAGGGTTCGGTCGAGCACGCGAAGCGCCAGAGGAAGCTCGTGGATGCGATCATCAAGAAGCACGGCGGCATGGGCGTCGGCACCGGTCCTGGTGTGCTCTACGACCAGAAGAAGTTCGACACCCCGTACCTGCGCGACTTCCTGCTCGACCGGGGTGCAGCGGGCGACGTCTCCGAAACGGCCGGGCCGTGGTCGAAGCTCGCCGGTCTGCACGCCGGCGCGTACGCGGCCGCCAACGCCGCCTACGAGAAGATCGGCCGCAAGGGCTGGATCATGTCGCACCTCTCGCACTCGTACCACTCGGGCGCGTGCCTGTACTTCACCTTCGCGTTCGTCGGCGGTGACGACATGCTCGCCGAGTACGACGTCGTGAAGTCGGCGATCCAGCAGTCGTTCATCGACAACGGCGGCACGCTCTCGCACCACCACGGGGTGGGCCTCGAGCACGCGCCGTGGTTGGAGCAGGACATCTCGCCGGAAGGCGTCAAGGTGATGCGCGGGCTGTTCTCCGTGACCGACCCAGGAGAGAACCTCAACCCGCGCAAGATCGTCACCGATGTGCGGGAGTCCATCACTCGGTGATCCCTGTCCGCGAGCGCAACCAGACGCGCGCGGCAGCGATGGCAGCCGACCTGGGTGACGTTCGTGGCGCCCTTGAGCGGTTCGCGATCGCCTACCTGCTCGTGCGGGGCGACGACGATCGGCCGGTCATCGCAGTCGATCGAGCCGGGCGCGTCGAGCTGGAGAGCGCGTTCGCCGCCGCGTTCGCCGACGAGCCGTTCTACGCTCGCGTCGACGAAAGCGGGAAACGTTCGGAGCGACGGCTCGCCTCCGGCGTGCTCCCGGGCGATGACGCCGAGCTGTTCCTGCTCTACCGGCGCCGCCCGCGCGGGTCGCGTGCGGGGTGGAAGATCGCCGAGGCCGCGGTTCGGCTGGAGCTCTGGACCTTCAGTGAGGACGAGATCGTTGCGCCGCGCCCGAACGCGCTGACCCGCCGTCGCATCGCGCGCGAGGATGCCGTGATGACGTCGGTCGCCCGCGGCGGCGAAGACTGGCCGACCCTCGCCGGCATGTTCGACGATCACGCCGACGACGTCGACTTCGACATCGACATGGTGTTCTCGTGGGTCGACGGCAGCGAGCCGGGCTACCTCGAGGAGCGCCAGCGGTGGAACAGGCAAAGCGGCCTCGACGTCGACGCCGGTCCCGCGCGGTATCGCCAGATCGATGAGCTGCGCTTCGCCCTGCGCAGTGTGCACGCCTTCGCCCCCTGGGTGCGGCGCATCTTCGTCGCCAGCGACTCCCCGGCGCCTGACTGGCTCGATCCCACGCACCCGCGGGTGACTTTCGTGCGCAGCGAGCAGTTCTTCGCCGACCCCGGCGTGCTGCCGACTTTCAACTCGCACGCGATCGAGAGTCAGGTGCACCGCATCCCGGACCTCGCGGAGCACTTCCTGTACTCCAACGACGACATGTTCTTCGGCCGGCCGGTGACTCCCGCGATGTTCTTCTCGCCCGGCGGGGTCTCCCGGTTCGTCGAGGCCACTGTTCGCATCGGCCTCGGGGAGTCCGACCCGCTGCGCACCGGGCACGACAACGCGATGCGGGTGAACCGGGCCCTGTTGCGCGAACGCTTCGGCCGCACCATCACCCGCCATCTGGAGCACACCGCCGCACCGTTGCGCCGCAGCGTGCTGGGCGAGCTCGAGCAGGAGTTCCCCGCCGATTTCGCCCGCACCGCCGCCTCGCGGTTCCGATCGGGCGACGACATCTCGGTCACCAACTCGCTCTACCACTACTACGCGCTGCTCACCGGGCGAGCCGTGACCCAGACGGCGCTACGGGTGCTCTACGTCGAGACGACGCTTGCCCGAAGCGCGGCGTTGCTGCGCCGACTGGAGCGACGGCGGCAGCACGAGATGTTCTGCCTCAACGACGGCAGCGAGCCGGAGATCCCCGAGGACGCACGGGTGTCGACGGTGACGTCGTTCCTGGAACGGTACTTCCCCGTGCCCGGCCCGTGGGAGTTAGCGGGCCGCTGACTCAGGCGCCGAGTAGCTAGGCGCCGACGAGCTCGATCGGCCGGGTGCGGGTGTCGTCGCCGTCGGCGTGCGGGCCTTGGACGCTGGGGTCGCGAGCGAGCTGGATGCCGAGTTCGGCGAGCCGCCGGGCCGCCTCGGCGGGGTCGACGTACGCGAGGGTGTCGGTCTGCTCGAGCGGAACCACCGAGTGCAGCACGGTGGTCGGGTAGACGTGCACGAAGTTGAACGCGCGCGCGCCATCCCGAGGCCGGCTTCCCCCTGCGGGTGCGAGCAGGTCTTGCGTGTAGCAGCTCGCCGAGGCGACCGAGACTGGGATGCCGGCGAAGGTCGCAGTCGACGAGTAGTGCAGGTGCCCGCCGAGGATCGCCCGCACGTCACTGCCCCGGAGTATGTCGGCGAGCCGGGACTGTCCGCGAAGTTCGACCGACACGGCGAGGTCGAGCAGGCTCGGGATCGGCGGGTGGTGCAGCGCGAGGATGGTGCCGTCGAGGGCGGGTCGGGCGAGTTCTGCCGACAACCAGGCGAGCTGGGCGTCGTCGAGTTCGCCGTGGTGAACTCCTGGGACCGTCGTGTCGAGCGTGATGACACGCAGTCCGTTCATCCAGTAGACCCGGTCGACGGGGGTGTCGTCACCCGCTTCGCCGAGCAGCCCGGTGCGGAACGCCGCGCGATCGTCGTGGTTGCCCATCGCCCAGACGATCTGCGCGCCGATCCGCGCGGCGACGGGTTCGACGATCGCGGCGAGTTCGGCGTACGCGGCGGCTTCGCCGTGATCCGCGAGGTCGCCGGTGAAGACGATCGCCTCGGGGCGTCGCCCGGTGAGCTCGAGAGCGGTGAGCAGTTCGCGGAGCCGGGAGGAACCGTCGACGCGGTCGTACAACCGACCCTCCCCCGCGAGAAGGTGGGTGTCGCTGATGTGAACGAGAACATGATCGGGCCGTGGGTACTCAGCCTCGAGCCGGGACATGACTCAATGGAAGCAGATCGCGCGCCCCGTTGCGTGACATCGCGCGGAACGTCCCACGAATTCCCGGGCGCGGCTTGTTCGATAACGTGGTCGCGATGCCTACCCCGATCCTCACGCCCGAGGTCGCTGCGGCGCTCGCCGCCGGTCATCCGGTGGTGGCGCTGGAGTCGACGATCATCTCGCACGGTCTGCCGCGCCCCCGCAATCACGAGGCGGCGCGGGAGTTCGAGCAGATCTTGCGCGAGCGGGATGTCGTGCCGGCGACGATCGCCGTACTCGATGGCGTGCCGCGTATCGGGCTCGACGCCGACGGTGTACGACGCGTGAGCGAGGAAGATCTCGCGAAAGCCAGTGTGCGGGACCTGCCGATCCTCGCCGCCCTCGGCGGTTCCGGCGCGACGACGGTCGCGGCGACCGCGCGCCTCGCCGCTCTCGCCGGCATCCGCGTATTCGCGACCGGCGGTCTCGGTGGAGTTCACCGGGGGGCGTCGTCGACGTTCGACGAGTCGGCCGATCTTTCGACGCTCGCCGAGAACCCGATCACCGTGGTGAGCGCCGGGGTGAAGAGCGTGCTCGACATCCCCGCGACCCTCGAACGGCTCGAGACCCTCAGCATCCCGGTCGTCGGCTACGGCACGCGCGAGTTCCCCGCCTTCTGGCTGCGCGAGTCGGGCTTCCAGCTCGACTGGGCTGTCGGTGTCGGTCAGCAGAGCGGTGCTGCCGAGGTCGCCGCGATCATGCGGGCCCGGGATGAGTCGGGGGCTCGACAGGGGATCGTGGTGGCGAACCCGATTCCGCTCGACCAGCAGTGGGACCCGGTGGAACACGATCGGGTGCTCGCCGAGGCGTTCGCGGCGGCCGAAGTGGCGGG
>CAZCEE010000088.1:0-8098 GCA_964497165.1 uncultured Schumannella sp.
GGTGATGTCAACGGCGACGGCTTCATGGATGCGTACGCGCGCGAACCCAACGGTGCGCTCTGGCTCTACCCGGGCAATGGCCGGGGCGGCTGGAAGCTGTGGTCAAAAGTCGGCCAGGACTGGGACGGCATGGTGCTCATCTCAGGGTCCGGGGCGGTCGCCACCGAGCAACGGGTGCAATCTAGCGCCCCTGGGGTTGGGGATCTGGATGGGGATGGTGCGCGTGATGTGATCGCGTTGGATGGGAGCGGCCAGCTTTGGCTGTACCCGGGCGATGGGTCGGGTGGTTTGGGTTCGGCTGTCGAGGTTCCCGGTGACTGGTCGGGGACGCGGTGGTTGTTCGGGGTGGGCGATTTCGATTCGGATGGTGTGCAGGATGTCGCCTCGGTCGATGATGCTGGCGTCATGTGGTTGCATTCGGTTGAGTCCGGTTCTCTCGGGTCTCCTCGTCAGATCGGGAGTGGCTGGAACGCCATGCTCAGCGTGTTCAGTCCAGGTGATTTCGATGGGGATGCGATTGCTGACATCCTGGCGGTGGACGGAATCGGGCGTCTGTGGCTGTACTCGGGTAACGGTGCGGGTGGGGTGACGAAGCGCCAGGTGGGTGCGGATTGGGACAGCATGACCGCCATCGTCGGGGTCGGTGACTTCAATGGTGACCGGAAAGCGGACGTCTTGGCACGCGATGCGTCGGGTGCCTTGTGGCTTTACCGCGGCAACGGTGCGGGTGGGTGGCTCGGTCGGGTGCAGGTGGGATCTGGTTGGAACAAGTTTGACCTGATCTTCGCTCCTGGTGATGTCAACGGCGACGGCTTCATGGATGCGTACGCGCGCGAACCCAACGGTGTGCTCTGGCTCTACTCGGGCAATGGCCGGGGCGGCTGGAAGCTGTGGTCAAAGGTCGGCCAGGACTGGGACGGCATGGTACTCATCGACTGAGGCGGTCGTCCCCCACAGCGCGACGGCAATGCACCTCCGGTCGGGAGTCAGTTGTCGAGGCGCCGCGTGTGTGCGTCCGTGAGCATCTGCTCCGCGATCTCCACGACGCGCGTGCCCTCGGCGAGCGTCACGATCCCGAGAGGTGAACCCGCCAACACGGAGTCGCGGAATGCCTCGTGCTCCGCGAGCAGAGGCTCCTTGCGGTCAAGTGCGTAGCGGGTCGTGTCTCCTTCGGAGACCCCGCGGAACTCACCCGGGTCCCAGGCGACCTGGATGCGTCCGTTCTCGTAGTACGTGAGATCGGCGGCGAGAGTGTCGGCAACGAGCACGCCCTTCTCGCCGGTGATGACGGTCACCCGCTCTTTGAACGGCGTGAGCCAGTTGACCGTGTGCGAGGCGATCGTGCCGCCGCTCAGCGTGCCGACGGCGACGACCATGTCTTCGTGGGGGCGGCCGCTGCGGTGGGTGGTGCGAGCGTTGACCGAGACGTACTCCTGCTGGGTGACCCAGGCGGTGAGGTCGATGTCATGGGAGGCGAGGTCTTTGATGACCCCGACATCGGCGATGCGGCCGGGGAACGGTCCTTGGCGGCGAGTGGCGATCTGGTAGATCTCGCCGAGCATGCCGTCTTCGATGCGTTGCCGAGCGGCCTGGAGTGCGGGGTTGTAGCGCTCGATGTGCCCGACCCCCCCGACGAGGCCTTTGGCTGCGAACAGGTCGCGCAGGGTGCGGGACTCCTCGGCCGTCGACGCGACGGGCTTTTCAATGAGGGCGTGGATACCGGCCTCAGCGAGCCGTTGCCCGATCTCCATGTGGAACACGGTCGGGGCTGCGATGACGGCGTAGTCGATGCCGAGGGCAATGAGCTCGTCGAGCTCGCGCACGACGGGACGCCCCTCGAGGGTCTCGGGGAGGGTGGGCGACGGGTCCGAGATGCCGACGAAGTCGACGCCGTTGACCACTCCGAGCACTCGAGCGTGGTTCCTGCCCATCACTCCGACCCCGACGAGGCCTGCACGCAGGGTCATCAGGCGCCGGCCTTCGCCACAGCGTTCACGGCGGCGACGATCCGCTCGAGGTCGGCCTGCGACAGAGACGGATGCACGGGCAGGGAGACGACTTCGCGTGCCGCACGCTCGGTCTCCGGCAGGTCCAGTCCGGGTGCGTAGGGCGCGAGCGACGGGAGGCGGTGGTTCGGGATCGGGTAGTACACGCCGCTACCGACCTGGTGCTCATCGCGGAGGGCCGTCACGAAGCCATCGCGGTCGTCGGTGACCCGGATCGTGTACTGGTGGTAGACGTGAACCGCGCCCTCCGCGACCGGGGGCACGACAACACCGGAGAGGTTCGCGTCGAGGAACGCTGCGTTGCTGCGCCGGGTCGCCGTCCAGGCGTCGACCTTCGTGAGCTGTACGCGGCCGATGGCGGCATGGATGTCGGTCATGCGCGCGTTGAAGCCGACCACCTCGTTCTCGTACTGCTTCTCCATGCCCTGGTTGCGCAGCAGCCGCACGTTGCGCGCGATGGTGTCGTCGGCGCACGTCACCATGCCGCCCTCGCCGCTCGTCATGTTCTTGGTCGGGTAGAGGCTGAACATCGTGAAGTCGCCGAACGTGCCGACCGGCTTGCCGTCGAGCACCGCGCCGTGAGCCTGGGCCGCATCCTCATACAGGGCGATGCCATGCTTCTCGGCGATCGCGGCGAGCTCCCGCATCCGCGCCGGGTGCCCGTAGAGGTGCACCGGCATGATGCCTTTCGTCTTCGGCGTGATCGCCGCCTCGACCGACGCCGGGTCGAGGGTGAAGGTCTCGGGCTCGATGTCGGCGAAGACCGGGGTGCCGCCGGTGAGAGCAACCGAGTTGCCGGTCGCCGCAAAGGTGAACGACGGCACGATGACCTCGTCGCCTGCGCCGACTCCGACGGCGAGGAGGCCCAGGTGGAGACCGGAGGTGCCGGAGTTCACGGCGACGGTCGGGCGGCCTTCGACGAAGTGCGCCGCGAACTCGGTCTCGAACGCAGCGACCTCAGGCCCCTGAGCGATCATGCCGGTGCGCATGACGCGGGTGACCGCGTCGATCTCGTCTTCGCCGATGATCGGCTTGGCCGGGGGGATGAAGTCGTTCATACGTTTGCCTCTCTCAAAGCGCCGTCATTCTCGACGTAGCGCTCGCCCGTCTGTGGGCAGATCCACTCACCATCGCTGCCTGCTTCGAGCGGGACGCCGGCCTTGCCGACCCAGCCGACACGTCGGGCCGGACTGCCGACGACGAGTGCGAAGTCGGGGACGTCCTTGACGACGACAGCCCCCGATCCGACCAGCGCCCAGCGGCCGATCGTCACCGGGGCGACGCAGGTTGCGCTCGCGCCGATCGACGCGCCTTCGTGGATGGTCACCCCGACCGGCTCCCAGTCGTGCGCCGACTTGATCGAGCCATCGGCGTTGATGGCTCGGGGGAAGTGGTCGTTGGTGAGCACGACGGCCGGGCCGATGAAGACGCCGTTTGCGAGCTTCGCGGGTTCGTAGACGAGTGCATAGTTCTGCACCTTGCAGTTGTCGCCGAGTTCGACGCCGCTTCCGATGTAGGCGCCGCGACCGACAATGCAGTTCGCGCCGAGGCGGGCATCTTCGCGCACCTGGGCGTAGTGCCAGACTTTGGAGCCTTCGCCGATCACCGCGGAGTCGGCGACGTCGGCGGTCGGATGCGCGAAGGACACCCGACCCATGTTAGTCAGTCGTCCGCAAGGCTCTCTGCGCCGGAGGGGCGGTGCCCTACGCTAGCCCGGTGAGTGAGCCCGCCGGATTCATGCGGCGCGTCGTCGCGTTCGCGGGACTCCCGTTCCTGTCACTCATCACGCCCTTCTTCTTCCTCCCGTTGCTCGCGCGGATCGCCGGGGCAGACTCCTGGCTGGCCGTCGCGATCGGGCAGTCGGCCGGAGCCTTCGCCGCGCTCTTCGTCTCCCTCGGCTACAACACGGTCGGTCCGACGCTCGTCGCTCGCGCCCCCGTCGACGATCGGGCGGCCGTGCTCCGCGAAAGCCTTCCCGCTCGTCTGCTGCTCTTCGTACCGTGCACGGCGGTCGCTGTCGTCGTGGCCGTACTGGTCGCGCCGGCTGGGCATGGCGTTGAGGCCGGACTGATGGCGGTTGCGCTGGCTACCAGCGGCCTCTCGGCAACCTGGTTCATGGTCGGGCTCGGCCGGGCGTCGCTCATCGTGCGCTACGAGATTCTGCCGCGGATCGCCGCGACCCTGATAGCCGCGGGCGCGCTCGTGGCAACCGGCGTCGTGGTGTGGTACCCCGCGCTGCTCATCGCCGCTGCGGTCGTCAGCACAGCAGCATTCGTGCTGCGCACCGTCGGCGGGCTCCGTGGGCTGCGGGGCGAGCGGGGCGACGCCCGGCGGATGCTGCGGCTGAACGGCTCGGCGATGGCGATCGAGGTGGCGGGCGGGGCCTACAACTCGCTCGCCGTCACCTTTGTCGGGGTGATGACAACGGTCGCACAGGCGGCCTCGTACGTGTCGGGCGACAAGTTCTACCGGATGAGCCAATACGCGGCCTCGGCGCTCGGCAATGCGGCTCAAGGCTGGGTGGTTGAGGCCGGCGACGTGCTGTTCGCTGCCCGTGCCCGCCGCGCCATCCTCGTCCACGCCGTGCTCGGACTGCTCGGATTCGCCGCATTCGCGACCCTCGCCCCGTGGCTCACATCGGTGCTCTTCGGGCCGGAGATCGCGATCGACCAGTTGACGGCGCTCGGCTTCGGCGTCGCGACGTTCGGCATTGCGCTCGGAACGGGGCTCGGCCGGGTCGTGCTCGTCGCGCTCGGCGCCCGCCGGGAGTTTCTGGTCTGCGTGCTTCTGGGCGCGTCCGCCGGGGTGCCGGCAATCCTCCTGCTCGCGGGCCAGTTCGGCGCAGCGGGAGGCGCCTGGGGTCTCGCGATCGGAGAGCTCGTGTCGGTGGCGGCTCAGGCGGTCTTCGTCGCGCTCCGGTGGCGGCGGTCGCGCCTCAGCGACTGAGGCCCTCGGTGACCACTGCCAGATCGGTCGACGTGTAGTCACCGATCGTGATGCGTCCGGCGTCTCGCAGGGCGAGCAAATCGGCGAGGGTGAGGTCGGGCGCCCACTGCGGGTCGGGCTTCAGAGTGGGATCCACCGCGTCACGGTCGGCGTCGGCGAGCGCGAGTGCGGCATTGACGTACCGATGGGTCTGCTGTTCGATCGAAGCCTGCCGGTTGGCCTCGATGACGAGGAGCGCGGCCTGGTAGCAGGCGAGGGCGAGCAACGCCGCAACCGCGACGGGCAGTCCGGCGCGCGGATACCGCGCGGTCAAGCGGGTGAGCGCGTAGGCGAGCAGCGGCAGCACGAGCACGACGACGAAGTACACGTACCGTCCGGCTCGGCCCGAGCCGACGGACAGTGCGGCGCGGCTGTATGCCGTCAGCAGAGCGAAGACGATGGCCGCTCCCGCGAGGATGAGCGGCGCGGCCGCGGCGACACGAAGCTCGCGTCGCCGGAGGGTCGGCACGAGCCAGATCGTGACCGCGATCACCACGAGCACTCCCGGAACAATGAGCGGGAACACCGCACCGAACCCGAGCATGACGAGAACACCGAGGAACAGCGGCATCTCGACGAACAACTTCTGCACGCCGAACCCACCGGTGTCGGGGCCGGTGCCGAGCGCGAAGAGCACGTACCAGGTGAGGTAGACGGCCCCGGGCACGAGGGCGGCGACCAGCGCGCGCCTCCAGCCCTGAGACCACCAGACGACCGCCGCGGTCGCGACGACGAGGGGGATGGCGGTGCCCGACCACGCGAGGCTGAATACCGAGACGGCGACGGCGGCGAGGAACCGAGCGGTGGAGCGTGTCGAGTCCCAGGCGAGGAGGAATGCCAGCATCCCGAGGGCGATCGCACCGACGTAGCCGATCTGGAAACCCCAGAGGATGTTCTCACCCCCGCTGCCGAGCACGATGAGCACTGCGGTCGCGGCTGTGGCGATCGCAGGCGCCACGCCCCCGCGACGGCACACCCGCCAGATGAGGTGCGCGACGCCGAGGTGCAGGAGCGTGATCGTCACCGTCCAGGGCCAGTAGGAGTCGATGCCGAAGAATGCGATGTAGGTGTCGTAGATCAGCGTCGGCATCATCGACAAGTGCCCGACGTGCGGATCCCAGAGGCCGGGGCCGCCGGGGACCAGAAAAGCGAACTCATCGAAGAAGAACCACTGATCGCGCTGCAGCCACAGGATGATCGCCAGACCGGCGACGAGCGATACTCCGTGCCAGCCGGCCGGAGAGGCGAGGAGGCGGCGGAGCCTAGATGGTGCCGTCGGCAACGGCGTTCTCGATCCAGGGGATGACCTCATCGAGCATGTCTTCGAGACGCGTCGTCGCCTCGAACCCGAGCACGTCGCGCGCCTTCGACACGTCGGGCACACGCTTTTGCACGTCGTGCTCGAAGCCTTCGTCACTCACGAACCGGAACGGCACGTCGGGGCCTTTGACCTTGTGCCAGATGATCTCGGCGAGTTCGAGCACGGTGTGGCCGGCGGCGGTCGACAGGTTGAAGTCGGTGTTGCGGGCCTCGGGGTGCTCGAGCGACATCACGATGCCGCGCGCCAGGTCTCCGCCGTAGGTGTAGTGGCGCACCTGGTCACCCGCGCCGAGGATGTGCAGCGGATCCTGCCCCTTGAGGATCTTCTGCACCAGGTCGGGCACGACGTGGCTCATCGCGAGTTTGACGTTGCCGGAGTCAATCTCGACGTCGCCGACGGCCCGGGATTCGCCGATGCCGACGCAGTTGAACGGACGCAGGATCGTGTACGGCACCTGGTACTGGTCCCACGCCGCCCGGGCGAAGTACTCGACGGCGAGTTTCTGGAAACCGTAGGACGACAGCGGCGGCGGCACGAGGCGTTCGTCGCCCTCCTTGCTCGGCCAGCGGTCGGTTGACTCGAACACCATCGACGACGACATGTAGGTGACCTTCTCGAGCTGTGAGCCACCCTTCAGCGCCGCGATCGCGGCGTCGCAGCTCGACGCGATGATGCGCTCGTTCTGTGCGAGGAGATCGTAGGCGTAGGTGTGGAAGTACGAGATCCCGCCGATCAGCGCAGCGCCGGCGACGAAATGGTCGGCGTCGCCCAGCAGGTCGGTCATCAGCGCGACATCCTGCACGTCGGCGACGACCAGCCGGTAGTCGGGGTGGTCGTCGTAGCTGCGCTCCACCGGGCCGTACTTCGAGTAGTTGTCGACTCCGACGACCGAGTAGCCGGCTTCGAGCAGCTGCTCGACGATGTACCCGCCGATGAAGCCGGCCGAACCGGTGACGACGACGTTCTTCTTCACTGCGTACTCCTCGGGGATTTGGCGTTCAGTTTCTCGAGCGTGAGGCGCGGGCCGAACGCGAAGCGGTACCAGCGCAGATACTTGGGCAGCGAGGCACCCAACTGGAAGTTCGACTGCCCGAAGGTGCGGTCGAGCCAGATCGTCGGGATCTCGGCGACGGGAAGTCGCAGGCGACGCGCCTTCGCGGTGAGTTCGAGTCCGATCTCGAACCCGCTGCGGCTGTCGATGCCGACATCGCGCACGAACTCTCTGCGGTACGCCTTGAACGAGTTGGTCGCATCCCGGGTGCCCGCATTGGCGAACAGGTGCAACGTGCGCCCCGCCAGACGGGAGAGGAACGACTTGAATCGCGGCCCGCCGACCTGTTGCCCGCCGGGCATATAGCGTGACGCGGCCGCGACGACGACACCGCGCTCGACGAGCTTGACGAGTTCGTCGATCTGCCGCGGATCATCGCATCCATCCGCCATCGTGACGACGACCGTCTCGGCGGTTGCGGCATCGATGCCGTAGCGGATCGCCTGCGCCGGCCCGCGCCCGTAATCGTTGATCGCGAGCCGCAGTCGCGGCTCCCGCATGGCGTAATCGAGCACGGGGGGAGCAGTCGTGTCGTCGGCGCTGTCGACGACGACGAGCACCTCGACGTCGAGGGTGACGGCCTCGAACAACCGCTTGAGGCCCGGGATGACGTCGTCGCCCTCGTTGTAGGCGGGGATGACGATCGAGGCGCGCGGGGTCACTAGACAAGCACCCCGTTGCCGAGGTGGTTCCACACGTCGGCGACCGGCTTATCGGTGCGTAGCCCGCGGTACT
>CAZCEE010000089.1:0-8016 GCA_964497165.1 uncultured Schumannella sp.
CTGCAGTTGAGCCCAGGCAACCTCCAGACCCTCGTCACCCATCCGTTCGCCGCGACCGCGTACGCGCTCCTGGCGGTACTGATCGGCGTTGGCTTGTGGCTGCGGCGCCGACGGAGACTGTTCGAGCAGCGGATGGCCGAGGAACTCGCGGCCACCCCGGATGCAGCGGCGGCCGACGAGGCCGACTCACCGCGCGGGTGAGAACGACAAAGTGGACAGTGTCGTGGTTCAGGAGGCCAGTACGCGATCCAGCGCCTCGGTGAAGAAGTCCGCAGCGGCCTCGTCGAAACTGAGCGGCGGCTTGATCTTGAGGACGTTCATGAAGTTGCCCGTGGGCTGGACGATGACTCCGCGCTGACGGAGTCGCTCGCAGATTGCTGATGTCTCCACCGTCGCTGGCTCGAGCGTGACACGGTCGCGCACGAACTCCACGCCGAGGTACAGGCCTTCCCCGTGCACGGCTCCGACGAGATCGTGCCGTTGCGCGAGCTCCTGCAGGCGATCCTTCAGATAGCGTCCCACCCGCCGCGCGCTGCCTGGGAGGTCCTCCTCGGCGATGAGGTCAAGAACCGTCGCTCCGACCACGTCGTGATTACCGCGCCCAACGGATGCCCGTCACCCAGAGACTTGGCGCTGGTGACGATATCCTGCACGACGCCCGGGTGATCGCGACGGCTCCGGGCACGGCCGCCTGCTTGCGGGCCATCAGTTTCTGCGACAACGGCCCCGGAATCTGCGCGGTGACGAGCCGCCGCACCTGCGGTAGCGCGGGCCCGCCGACGGGCCGGGTGACAGCCAGGTTGGGCTGTGCCGAATCGTCCCGTGCCGTCACTTCGGCGCGTCCACGGTGCGGATGAGTTTGCGGTTGACGAATTCGTCGACGGCGTAGCGGCCCAGCTCGCGGCCGAACCCTGAGCCTTTGGTGCCGCCGAACGGCAGCTCCGCGGCGTCGCCGAGCACGAGGTTGATCCACACCATTCCGGCGTCGATCCGATCGGCGACCCGCTGTCCCTGGTCGGCATCCGTCGTGTAGATGTAGGACCCCAGGCCGAACGGGGTGTCGTTGGCGACCCGGATCGCGTCTTCCTCGTCGCGAACCCGGAAGAGCATCGCGACGGGGCCGAAGAACTCTTCGTAGTAGGCATCCATCTGCGGCGTCACGTCGGCGAGCACGGCGGGTGGCACGTGGTTGCCGGATCGGATGCCGCGAGTCAGCACCGTTGCTCCCTGGGCGATCGCGCGATCGAGTTGGTCCTCGATCCGGTCGGAGGCGGATGCCGACGACAGGGGGCCGAGGCGGGTCCCGTCGACCATCGGGTCCCCCGGCTCAATCGCCGCGAGAGCGGCCGTGAGCTTCTGCGCGAACTCGTCGTAGAGGTGATCGATAATGACGAACCTCTTCGCGGCGTTGCACGACTGCCCGTTGTTGTCCATGCGAGCGTTGACGGCGTGCTCGACGACCACATCGAGGTTGTGGGCAGAGAGAACGATGAAGGGGTCGGCGCCGCCGAGTTCGAGTACGACCTTCTTGAGGTGCTTGCCCGCCGTCTGCGCCACCGCCGACCCGGCGCGTTCCGAACCGGTGACAGAGACGCCGCGCAGGCGCACATCGGCGATGAGCTCTTCGACCTGCTCGTTCGTGGCGTAGACGTTTCGGTAGACCCCGATCGGGGCACCGATCGTCCGCGCGGCGTCGTGGATGATCGCCTCCATCACAGCCGCGGATTCGGGGCACTGCGGGGCGTGCTTGAGAAGTATCGTGTTGCCGGCGATGAGGTTCGGCCCGGCGAACCGCGCCACCTGATATGCGGGGAAGTTCCACGGCATGATGCCGAGCAGTGCGCCCATCCCCGCCTTCCGTACGATGGCGGTTCCGGTCTCCACGTCGATGGATTCGTCGGCGAGAAGATCCTGCGCGTTGTCGGCGTAGTACTGATAGATCGCCGCGGCGAACTCCAGTTCCGCGACGGCTTGATCGAGGGGCTTTCCCATCTCGCGGGTGATGACGGTCGCGAGTTCGTGGATGCGGTCGAGGTGAAGCCGCGCGATCTCGGCGACCAGTCGTGCCCGCTCCGAAACGGGCGCAGCCGCGCTCCAGGTCCGTGCTGCAGAGTCGACGTCGGCGAGCGCAGCCTTGATCTCGTCAGCGGTCGCGGTGGGATAGCCGGCGATGACGCGCCCGCTGTGCGGGTCGGTGACGGAATAGATGCTCATGCTGCGCGACTTCCTTCGTGATGATCGGTGGTGAGTTCGGCCGTAATCTCGTCAGCCAGGCGGCGGCCCACCCGAATGGCCCCATCGACGTGTTGGTAACCCAGCCCGGCGACGTCGCTGCCGATTTCGAGAAGCTGACCGTCGATCTGTTCGGTCCACAGCCTCCCGCCCACCCGATCGCGTGCTTCGAGCACGACGACGCTCAGGCCCGCATTTCGCAGCCGTCGCGCGGCAGAAAGGCCCGTCGCTCCAGCTCCGACGACGGCCACGTCGCGTTCAAGGTGCTGCATGGTCGGTCTCGTTCTCTTTCCACTGCGGGCTAGGTGTCACGTCGATGTCTGGTCGCCTTCTCGGGATCAGCGCTCCTCGGCGATGCTGTTCCCGCCGTCGATGACGATCACCTGTCCGGTGATGTACGACGCTCCCGGCGACGCCAGCCACACGACGGCGGATGCAACCTCGTCGGGAGTGCCGCTGCGTCCGAGGGGAACACGGCTACCCGCCGCTGCCTCTCGCGGGAGCTGCGACAGGGTGGCGATCCACCCGGGCGCTACTGCATTGACCGTGATGCCGTGTGGTGCTTCGTCGACGGCCAGGGCCCGGGTGAGCCCGACCATGCCGGCCTTTGCCGCGGCGTACGCGACATCAGCGCGGGCAGCCATGACGTGTCCGGTGAGGCTCGACACGTTGACGATGCGTCCCCAGCCAGCATCCCGCATCGCCGGGACGGCCGCCCGTGACACGAGGAAGGCCGTCGTGAGGTTCGTCGTCAACGACCGGTTCCAGGCATCCACGCTCGTGAGAACGTCGCCGGAGTCCATCTCGGCGTCGCCCACCGTGATCATCCCCGCATTGTTGACCACGAGCGACGGCACCGTGCCGGCCGCGCGCAGACCGTCGAAGAGCCGCCCGACATCGGCCTCGGTATCCAGCCGGGTCACGTAGCCAGACGCGTCGATCCCGAGCACCCTCAGCTCTTCCACACGCGAGTGGATGCGGTCCGTCGTCGACGTCACCACCACCTTCGTGCCGTGGAGCCCAAGCTGCTTCGCCGCCGAGAAGCCGATCCCACCTGGGCTGCCCGCGCCGGTGATCAGCGCACATGAAGGCGTGGAAAGCGAACGTTCCACGGTCAGTACCCGGTGCTCAGTACATGGTCCAACGCGTCGGCGAAGAAGTCGGCGGACTCCCGGTCGAGACACAGCGGCGGCTTGGTCTTGAGAACGCACTGGCGGTCGCCCGTGGGCTGGATGATGACCCCGAGTTCGAGCATCCGCTCGCAGATGGCTGCCGTTTCGCGGGTCGCTGGCTCACGCGTGGCGCGGTCTAGCACAAGCTCGACGCCGAGGTAGAAGCCCGAGCCGTGCACCGCGCCGATCAAGTCGTGCTTCTCGGCGAGCTGGATCAGCCGCTCCTTCAAGTGTCGGCCGACGTCCCGCGCGTTCTGCTGCAGCTTCTCGTCGCGCAACGCGTCCAGCACGGCCAACCCGACTGCGCTCGACACCGGGCTCCCACCGGCTGAGGAGAAGAAGTAGCCCTGATTCCGGTACCGCTCGGCCACCTCGCGGCTCGTGATGACAGCCCCGAGTGGATGCCCGTTGCCGATCGCCTTGGCGACCGTGACGATGTCGGGAACAACGCCCTGTTGCTCGAAGCCCCAGAACCATTCGCCGAGCCGGCCGTAGCCCACCTGCACCTCGTCGGCGATGGTGAGTCCGCCGTGCTCGCGCACGGCCGCGTAGACCTTGTCGAGGTAGCCGTCCGGCAGGGCCATGCCGCCGGTGTTTCCGTAGAAGGCCTCGGCGATGAAGGCAGCCGGCGGGTGGCCGTCCGCCGCGAGCCGGTGGATGGCCTCCACGGCATCGTCGGCGTAGCGGCCGACATCCGCTCCCCGGTACAGCCCGCGGTACGCATTCGGCGCATCGACCGTGTGCACCCAGTCCGGGCGAGTTTCGAGGGCGTTCGGGTTGTCGGCGATGGATGTCGACACCGCATCGCTCGCGAACGTCCAGCCGTGGTACGCCTCGGCGACCGCGAGCACGTCGGGCCGCCCCGTGGTCGCGAGGGCGATCCGCAGCGCGAGGTCGACCGCCTCGGATCCGGAGTTCACCAGGAAGACGGTGTCCAGCGGGGCGGGTAGCAGATCGCTCAGCCGGGTCGAGTATTCGACGACAGCGCCGTAGTTGAATCGCGAGTTCGTGTTGAGGCGCCGAAGCTGTCGAGTAGCTGCCCGTTCGACGCCCGGGTGAGCGTGTCCGAGTGCGGTGACGTTGTTCACCATGTCGAGATAGCAGCGCGCGTCGACGTCGATCATGGTGTGCTGCCACCCGCGTTCGATGCGGGGTGGATGACGGTAGTAGTGCTCCTGCACGGACGCGAAGTGCTGCTCGCGCTGATGCACGAGTTCGTCGGCATCACTCGGTTTCCGGTCGGCACTCTCGACGGGGTCGCTCGTGCCGACGAGCAACGGGAGCGGGTCGGCGACGACGGCGCGCCAGCCGGCGACTTCGGATGCGCGCACGAAGTCGGGAGCATCGGCCTCCGCGGCGGCGACCGTGATCCGCAGACGGGAGCCGGCCTTCACCGTCAGCACGGGATCGCCCGGGCCGACGGTGCCCGACGCCGCGGCGTCGGCGGCCTCGGCGTTCAGCCGGAGGACGAGCCCATGATCGCTGTCGATCACCGAGACCTCGACCGCACCGCCCGATTCCCCGCCACTGGCGACCTGCACCCGTCCGGCCCATGGCGCGTGCACCCCGGTGTCGCGCCCGAGCCACACGTCGATTCCGGTCGCCGCGGTGGCGGGCTCGTCTCGCGAGAGCCGGATCGACCGAGTAAGGCGCGGCTGGAGGTGCAGGGTGCACACCGCGTCGGCACCGGCGGCGAGGTGATCGTACGCCAGGGCGGCTTCGCGGCCTTCCCGGAGCCAAGCACCTTCATCCATCGCATCGGAGTCGGGCGACAGGTCGAGCGTGGTCACCCGCGCCTGGCCGTCGAGCATCGGCTGGAAGGATGCCGGCAGCGCGAGCGGGGACGCGGGCGCGCCGACGACACTCTGCACGAGGGCCGTCATCACCGTCGTCGGCACGGTGAGCGCGTTCTCGAGGATGCGCCATTCGTGCTCCAGCGCTTCTCGCGCGTAGTCGTTGTCGGCGTCGATTGCCGCTTGCTGCCAGCCGCTGACGACCCCCACGGCTCCCCGCAGCAGCACGAGCGGCCAGAGCGCCTGCACCTCGTCGCCGGTGAGCGGCCGCTCGCGGTGGAACGCCCGGATGGCCGCCAGAGTCGAGACCGGCGTCGCTCCCTCGTGGTGCAGGATCGACGACACCGTCACGGCGAGCTCGGCCACCGACCATCCCGTGTTGAGGTCGCCGAAGTCGATCACGCCGTCGGGGGTGCCGTGCTCGTCAGCCGAGCGCACGACGTTGTCGTCGGTGATGTCACCGTGGATGACGCTCACCGGGAGCCGCGGCGCGAGAGCCGCGATCCTGGCACCCTCCACTCGGCGCACCTCCTCGACGACCTTTCGGCGGTCGACGTCGTCCACGTAGTGCCCGAGGTCGTCGATCGCCCGAGTGGCCTCGCGCAGGTCCCACTGGAGCGTGCGATGAACACCCTCGTGCTCGAAGTCGCGCAGCTCACGGTTGACCATCCCGCTGAGGGCGCCGAGCCCCTCGATGACGGGTGGCCGAAGGTAGCCGGATCCGGTGAGAGTCCCCCCGTCGAGGAAGGAAAGGATGCGCGCCACCTCCCCCGAGTCGCCCGGCCGCAGGACACGGGCTGGCCGACCGGCCGTCGCGTGCTCGAGCACGGTCGCCACCCGAAGTTGCGGGAGTCGCTCGGCGATCTGGGCCGCGCCCTCATCCTGCGCCCTGATCTCGACCTCGCCGAAGGCGCCGTTCGACACCTTGAGCACGCCGACCGTAGCGCCGTCGGCATCGCTCAGGAGGAAGTTCGCATCCTGTTGGCTACCGAGCGATCGGGCCACGACGGTGAGCCCGAACTGCTCGGCGACTAGCTGCTCGGCTTCCTTGGCGGTGATCTGCGGGGAGGGCAGCTCTCCCGCCTCGAAGAAGTCGAAGCCGGAGGGGGTGGCGGTGCTCACGATGCCTTCGCTTTCAGCCTGTCGCCGCGAATTGGATCTCGCCGCCGACGACCGTTGCGAGAATAGCGGTACCTGCGAGTTCTTCCGGTGGGATGGCAAGGGGATCGGCGGCCAGGATCGTCAGGTCGGCGACCTTGCCCACGCTAATCGAGCCTTCCGTGTGCGCGACTCCCGCCGCAATGGCCGCGCCGATCGTGTATCCCTCGAGCGCCTGCAGAGCGGTCAGACTCTCCTCCGGCAGAACCGGGTCGAGGTCGGGTTGAGCGACGTCCCGCCGCAGTTGGGCATCGGCCATGATGGCGAGCGGCTCGAAGGGAGCAACCGGCCAGTCCGATCCGAGCGCGAGAGTGACGCCGGCCTCCGCGAGAGCATGGGTTCGCCACGCACGCTGCGCGCGAGTGGGCCCCAAGCGTTCCGACCAATTGTCGGTCTGATCCGCCCGCACGAAATGGGTGCAGTGGGTGGGTTGCATGCTCGCGATCGCCCCGGATGCCGGGAAGGCATCCACGAGGTCGTCGGGAAGAGTCTCGGCGTGCTCGATGCGATGGACGGGACCTCCACCGCCGGGCGCCCGCCGCTGCGAGATGGTGGTGAGGGCGAACCTGATGGCGGCATCCCCGATCGCGTGCGTCGCGGTGCCGATCCCGTTCTCAGCGAAGAAGCGCATGGCCGCCACATAGTCGGCCGGATCGCTCCACACCGAGTGGGTGGACTGGCCGTGCGTGTCGGGCGCGTCGAGCCAGGCCGTGCCTCCATCGATCGTTCCGTCGAGGAAGAACTTCACCCCGTGGATCTTCCAGCGGCGCCCGCCCGTGCCCTGCCACTCGAGAAGGCGCGCCCAGTCCTCGGGAGTGTGCTTGGGCTCGATCCACGGCGAGATTCGCAGCCGGAGCGGAAGTTCACCCTCGGCCTCGATGAGCCGCAGAAGATCGAACGGCTCCTCCAGGAAGTCCATCACCTGCGACGACGTCAGCCCGCTGGCCGCCATGTCGGCCAACAGTTGCTTCACGCGGTTCACGTGGTCTTCGATCGGCTCGCGCGGCAGCACGTCGAACACGAGCTGCATGGCCTCGGCCTCCAGAAGGAGCCCCGTCGGGATGCCGTCGCTGTCGACATCCACGCGCGATCCGGTCGGGAACGTGCGAGGCCCCGAGATCCCAGCCGCCCGCAACGCCGCGGGGTTCGCGAGAGCCGAGTGGGCGTCGAAGAATCGAAGGAACATGGGCACGGTGCCGACGACCTCGTCGAGGGGCGCGGACGCCACGCGCTCGAGTCCCCACACATTGGGGTCGAGCCCCCACCCCCGAAGCCAGTCCCCGGGCTTGAGCCCCGCGAGTGCCGTCGTCAGCTCCTGCCGGAGTTCGGGCAGCGAGGTCACTGCTCGAAGATCCATGCCGACCGCGAAGCCCGCCCCCGAGAGCGGATGCGCGTGGGCATCGCTCAGCCCCGGAACGATGGTCGCGCCCGGGTAGCGGAGAGAGCGAGTGCCGGGTCCGGTGAACCCAGCCATGTCGCTCTCTCCGCCGACCGCGACGATCATCCCCTCTCGGACCGCCACGGCGGTCGCCCCCACGATGCCCCCCGCCATCGTGTGGACCCGCCCCGCGGTGAGGATGAGATCGGCGGGCCGTGGAGGAAAC
Organism: uncultured Schumannella sp.; assembly: GCA_964497165.1. Classification (GTDB taxonomy): domain Bacteria; phylum Actinomycetota; class Actinomycetes; order Actinomycetales; family Microbacteriaceae; genus Pseudolysinimonas_A. The sequence continues at coordinate 7,960 of CAZCEE010000089.1, forward strand.
CTGCCGGCCTCGACGCCGTCCACGGCATCCGCGAATCGGCGTTGCCCATCGGCCATC
>CAZCEE010000090.1:0-7998 GCA_964497165.1 uncultured Schumannella sp.
CGATCTTCTCGTAGGGGTCGTCGAGCTCGATCTCCTTGGCGATCGAGACGCCGTCGTTGGTGATCGTGGGGGCGCCCCACTTCTTCTCCAGCACGACGTTGCGGCCGCGCGGGCCGAGCGTGACCTTGACAGCGTCAGCCAGGATGTTGAGCCCGCGCTCGAGGCCGCGGCGGGCCTCCTCGTCGAAAGCGATGATCTTTGCCATGAGTGTGTGTCGTCCCTCCCGGACGTAGAACCTGGCACTCACGACGCGCGAGTGCCAGGGATTATCTTGGCACTCGCCTACAGAGAGTGCAAGCCGCGCGACGCCACGCTACGGCGCGGCCGACTCCGTGGGGGCGGGAGCCGGGGGCGGCGGAGGCGCGGTGAAGGCGACACTGCCCGCGAGTGGCACGAGTTCGATCCAACTGTTGCCCGGCGCGAGGCGGATGACGGTGCCGGTGTCATCGACCAGGCGGATGGCTTCGCCGCGCGACCCCTTTGACCACGTGGCGTGGATCGTCATCCCCCCGGTGCTGACCCAGGCTTCCCCGCTGCCGATCAGTTCGGTCTTCGGGATGCCCTGACTCACGGTGACCGGCACCCGGATGACCACGACGTTGACGGCGGAGAACGGCACGCCGGCGTTGTCGACGTCGGGGGCGCCGCTCTGGGATCGCGCCCACACCCCGCTGGCGGCATCCCACGTCCAGCCGGGCTTCGACTGCGACCCGAAGACCAGCGCCATCGACTCGGTCGGAGTGCCCTCGCGGACGGCCGACGAGGAGGCGACATCCGGCGCGAACGAGAACTGCTGCCCCGGGGCCGCAAGATCGAGGTGGCGCGAGATCAGCTCCGGAGCGCGCACGAGCACATCGTGCGGACCCGGCCGCCCGTCGACGCGGAACATGAGGTCTTCGGTATCGGCCTGCCCGTGGATGGCGTTGTAGACGTTGGTGTCGCGCATCATCGCGACGAACCGCTGCTGACCACCGGAGTACGCGATGATGCCGCCGAGCGGCGAGACGATGTCGGGATCCATCGGGCGGATGCTGCGGACCGGCCCGATCTCGGCCGGAACGTCGGAGTGCCACACCGCGACGTACCGGGTGAGCCCGCCCTCGACCAGCTCCTCGAACACCAGATCGGTGCGCTCCAAGCCGAACTGTGGTCGAGCATCCGGATGATTGTCGACCTTCGCCGCGAGCGACGGCGCCGTCAGCGTACCCACGGGAACGGTCTCGCCGGTGAGCGGCGCGAGCGCCGTCGGCTCCGGGGTGAGATACGTGGAGGAGTAGGTGGGCATTGGGGTCGGCATGGGTGCCTGCGCGCACGCCGTCAGCAGCGCGGCGACGCTCAGCGCGACACCGCTCATCGCCCGCACGGCGACCGCCCGACCCCCCCGACCCTGACGCATGCCGTCATGCTAGGTGGTGACCGGTCAGACCGGCCGCACCGACTCGGCCTGCGGACCCTTCGGCCCGGCTCCGATCTCGAAGCTCACCGCTTGGCCCTCGTCGAGCACCTTGAACCCGGTCATGTCGATCGCGGAGTAGTGCACGAAGACGTCCTGGCCCTCACCTTCGACGGTGATGAACCCGAACCCTTTTTCGGCGTTGAACCATTTGACAGTGCCCTGAGCCATCGGTACTCCCTGCTGCGTTCACTCGGGTCGAAACCCTAGCGACCCTCACCGAAATGCTAGCCGCGGGTGAAGAGCCGACTTCGCGCGAAGCCACCGCAGGGCCGACAAATCAGGCGAGTCGAGCACAGATTAAACACCCGCGTAACACGCCCGATTTCTGGGACGCGGGGTCAGGCCGCTGGCGGCACGTAGTCGGCACCCAGCACGATCGTGACCGGCGCGCCGAGATAGGCGTCCGAGTTCGCGATGTTCGCGGGATCGGTGCCCAGCAGTTGGGCGAGACCCAGAGCGATCGACTCGTATTGCGCGCCGTTGTAGTAGATGACCGTGAGCTCCTGGTCACGCGTGCTGGCGACGGCCGCTGCGGGGGACGGCCAGCCGCCGAGCCCGATCTGCTCGGCCACGACATCCTGCTGCTTGTCGGTCGGCGACGCGTTGAGTACCGAGATCGTGAGGGCGATCGGCGGATCGGCCGCCTTCCACTCCTCGACGGTCATCGGCACGGCTTCGGGCTCGGGCGTCGCCGAGGTGCCCGGTTCCGCGCCCTCGCCGCCGAGCGACGGCAGTTCGAACGAGATCGCCGGGTTGACGCGGGAAAGGCCGTACAGGCCGCCGACGACCAGCAGGCCGGTCGCGAGTGCCGCCCAGGCGAAGTTGATCCAGCCCCGCCCACGCTTCGGGGGGGAGCGGTGCGCCCCGACGCGCACAAGGTCGTCGGGGAGGTCGTCGAAGCGATCGTGGGGCGAGCTGGCCATCTAGTCGGTAACGTCCTGGCTGTCGGAGCGGAAGGGGCGGGCCCGGGCCCGGCGCCGCGAGTCACGGAGCCGCTGGAGGCGGCGGACGAGGAGCGGATCGTGCCGCACCGCGAGCGGTGAATCGATAAGCGCGTACAACATTTGATAGTACCGAGCTGAAGAGACGCCGAATTCGGCCCGGATGGCGGCCTCCCGATTGCCGACCTTGTCGGCCCACGCGCGCTCGAAGGCGAGCAGCCGCAGCTCGGTCTCGTCGAGCTCCGTCTGCGGCGGTTCCGCCGGGCGGGGGTTGGTCACGCCGCGATCCTAGGGATCGGCCGCTCCGGGGCGAGGATGCCTCGCCGCACCCGGAGCGACGTTCAGAGCGCGCTCAGGCGGTCGCCGTGCGGACTCGCCTCCGCGATCGCCTCACCGTCGATCGCGAGCACGAATCGCCCAGCGGGCACCCGGCCGGCCGGGCGATCGACGATCCCGCTCTGCTCGAGGGTCACGAGCCGCGCTCCGAGGCCGGCGACCGCTGCGGGAAACGCGGCGCGAGCCTCGGGCGGCAGGTAGACGAGGGTGCCGAGCGACACCACGACCAGCGTGAGGTCGGCGGGTGCCTCCGCTGCGGCATCCGCGAGATCATCGAGCGCGTCACCGACAACCACGCGCGGCGGGTCGTGCCGTGCGGCCTCGAGTGCCAGGCGGAGCCGCTCCCGGCGGTCGGGCCGGTCGAGCGGCACGAGCGCTTCGAGCCACGCCGCGTCGTCGGCATCCGCAGCGGAGAGGGGATGCAGGTCGAGGCCGAGCCGCCAACGGATGTCGGGCAGGGCCACCGGCGCGAGGTCGGGACCGTCGACCGCGCACGCGATCAGCGGCTTCCCCTCGCCCAACACGGGGCCGGCGCCGAACCGGTACGAGTACCGTTCGGGGATCGCGCAGAGGCCCGCCGCGGCGCCGACCTCGAGCAGGGCGAGCGGTCCCGTCACGCGTGCGAGCGCCGCGACCAGCGGGGCGCACCGGCCGACCTCGTTGGTCTGGGTGCGCCGGTCGCGAGCCGCCTCCTCGACGGCCGGCCAGTTCTCGACGAGCCAGGTGCGGAATCCGGGGTAGTCCGTCACCTCGGCGCCGAGCCAGGTCGCGACCGAGAAGATCAGCGACGGTTGGCGGCGCTCCCGGGGCAGCCGCGCGAGGAGCGCGAGCACGTCGTCATCCGCCGCGACCCCGGCAGCCCACGCGACGTGCAGGGCGGAGTGGCCGACGAGGTCACGGGTCGCGGCGCGTTCATACCATTGGGACGTCGCTTCGGCCGCGGGGCTGCGCATGGCGGCAATCCTGCCAGCCCTCCTCGCGTGGGAACGGAACAGCCCCGCCTCCGGTTGAATAGGGAGGCGGCCCATCCGGCCCGCCGTGGACGCCCGGTAAGGACACGAGATGAACACCAGCGGCAAGGACTATTCGGTCGAGAAGACCGACGAGCAGTGGCGCGCAGAGCTCACGCCCGAGCAGTACAAGGTGCTGCGCGAAGCCGGCACCGAGCGCGCCTGGACCGGCGAGCTGCTCGACGAGAGCCGGTCGGGCCTCTACACCTGCGCGGCGTGCAACGCGGAGCTGTTCAAAAGCGGCACGAAGTTCGACTCCGGTTGCGGCTGGCCGTCGTTCTACGACTCGGTGAACCCGGATGCCGTGGATCTGATCGAAGACCGCTCGCTCGGGGTGGTGCGCACCGAGGTGCGCTGCGCGAACTGCGGGTCGCACCTGGGCCACGTGTTCGACGACGGATTCGGCACACCGACCGGACTGCGCTACTGCATGAACTCGCTGTCGCTCGGGTTCCACGCCGAGTCGTGAACGGGCCGATCGCCGACGGGATGCGGCGGCGACGCTCGCAGCCGGCGGTGAACGACGAGGCACCCACGAAGCGCGAGCTGTTGCCGCTCGTCGAGGCAGCCGCATCCGTCGCCGACCACGGGTCGCTGCGGCCGTGGCGGCTGATCGCGTTGCGCGGCGACGCACGCAGCCGACTCGGAGCGGCGATCATCGAGGCGACCGGGCTCGAGGGCGGGGCGGCCGAAAAGATGGCGGCCAAGCCGCTGCGTGCGCCCCTGCTGCTCGCGATCGTCGTGTCGCCGAAGCCGAGCCACAAGGTGCCCCTGTGGGAGCAGGAAGCCGTTGCCTCTGGGGTCGCACACGCCCTGAGTTTGGTTCTCGATGAGGCGGGTTGGGGTGTCATGTGGCGCACGGGTCACTACACGCGCTCGGGCGCCGTGCACCGGATGCACGACTTGAAACCTGACGAGTACCTGCTCGGCTGGCTCTACGTCGGCGGCACGAAGAAGTCGAAGGGCGGCCGCCGCAAGCCTGTGAAAGCGAAAGACCTGCTCAGCTCGCTCTGACCGCGCGGCCGGGAAGCGCGGCGACCACGACCGCGATGAGCACGAGTGCGCTGCCGATGGCCGTCACAAGGTGCAGACCCGCCCCCGACACGGGCGCGAGCAGGTCGAAGACGACGGATGCCGCCAGCTGCCCGCCGAGCAGCGCGAGACTCATGAGCAGCACGCCGGTCATCCGCACGATGACTGCCTGCGCGGCGATGAACACGCAGCCGGCGAGGCCACCGACGTAGAGCCACCACTCGGTGGGGAACTCGGGGTTCCATCCCGCGACGGCGGCGTGCACGAGCAGGGCGACGCCGAGCACGGCGGTGCCGACCAGGAAGTTGCCGAAGGTCGCGGTGAACGCCGAACCCGACACCTGCCGCACCTGGCCGTTGACGGACTGCTGCCACCCGACCAGCACTCCAGCAGCGAGCGGGATGATGACGGCCAGGTAGGGCGCGTCGGGGCGCAGGCGGTCGGAGACGGCGACCAACACGGCGACCACGGCGAGCGCCGCCCCGATGATGCGTCGCGGGGTGGCAGGGGTCGACGGCATGAGGGCGAGGCCGCGGTGGTCGAGCAGGAGCGAACTCACCGTCTGCCCGCAGACCACAGCGATCGTGAAGAGCGCGACCCCGAGCAGCCCGACCGTGAGCCCCTGCCCGAGCACGAAGAGCGCCCCACCGACCCCGCCCAGCACGAGCCACCACGGGATGCTGCGTTCGCGCAGGGCGACGACGACCCGCGCGATGCCTCGTCGCCCGGGTCGCCAGACGAGGCTCGTGAGGGCGAGGATGACGAGCCCCGACCCGAAGGAGATGAAGGCGGCGAGGAAGCCGTCGCCGAGGCGCTGGCCGAGTTCTCCGTTGATGCGGCTCTGCAGGGCGACGAGCGTCCCTGTGCCGAAGGCCGCGACGAGCGCGAGGGCGAGGCGAGCAGGTGACACATCGGGAATCGGCGAGGTCATCAGTAGGAGAGCCCGGCTCGGTATCGCTCGCGACGGTAGTGGCGACCCTTGCCGCGATTCCGCGCCTTGAAGGTCGGCAACTGGCTATCGCAGTTGGGACAGATCATCCGCACATTCGAGCGGATGTGATTGCCGCCGTCGCCGTCGATGTGGTCGAGCACGAACACCAGCGTGGCACCATTCCAGGTCGGCGCCAGACCGCAGATCTGGCAGAACCCGTTCTGTTCCATCATGATCCAGTCCCGGATCGCCCCCACGAGCCTCTGGTGCCCCGGCAGACCCGTGGCTAGCCAACGCTTGACTCGCTGCTCGGCGAGGGACTCTTGATGGCACGCGAGTGAGCAGTACGGACGCCGACGTCGTTTGAGCGGAGCGGTGCACTGGAGACACTTTCCGAGGTCAGCAGGCGGGCGGGCGCGGACGTTGACGAGCGCGGCACAACGCGAGGAACAGAACTTGGCGTTGCGCGTCTCTGCGGCGCAGTGGATACACGTCTTCACGCGCGCACGGTAGGACGAGCATCCGACAGAGCCTCCTGCCGGGCTCGAACCGGCCGCCTTTTCTTTACAAGAGAAACGCTCTAACCAGATGAGCTAAGGAGGCGTGGACTCGATCGTACTTTGTTACGGAGCCGGGGTCTCGGTCGTCGTCGGAGTCGGCGTGGGAGTCGGGTTGTCGCTGAACGACTGCCCCGCGGCGCGGGCCACGAACTGGGCGAACTCGTTGGGGTCGAACGCCGTCGTGTACTTGAACTCTTCGCCGTTGACGATGATCGTCGGCGTCGACGCGATCGAAGCCACCTCGGTGCCCGCGATGGGTCCGGCGAGGGCGCGTTGCGTCGCCTCGTTCACCCAGACGCGGAAGCGCTGCGTATCGATGCACTTCTCAACATTCCCGAGGTGCTCGACCCCGGCATCCTCGGCGATCGCCAACAGCTCCTCGTCGGTGAAGCCCGGGGTGTTCTCTTCCGGCTGATCGGCGAAAAGCACCTCGTGGTAGGCGAAGAACTGGTCGGGTGAGAGTTCGGCGACGCAGGCGACCGCGTTGGCGGCGCGCAGCGAGTACTGGGTGCCCGCCGACTTTGCGGTGAAGATCGCGATCGGGTGGTACTCGACGGTCGCGGCGTTGTTCTCGAGCCATTCGCGCAACTGGTCGCCGTTGCGCTCCTCGAACGCGCCGCAGTTGGGGCAGAGGTAGTCGTAGTAGATCTGGATGTCGACGACATCCGAAGGGTTCGGCTCGGAGGCGACCGGGGTGTCGCCGATCGGGAGAGCGGGCGTGCGCACCGCTGCGAAGCCCTCGCCGATCTTGAGGCCGTCGCTTTGCATGTTCTGCGGGCCGCGGGTCGCGGGTCGCGCTGAGGTGACGAGCACGAGCGTGACGATGAGCCCGGCGACGACGACCCCGCCGACAACACCGGCGGTGATCCCGAAGCGTCGTCGACGGTCCCGCTTGCGGTGCTGCACACGGAGTTCGCGCGCACGCTCCCGCGCGGCCTCGCGCGATTCGCTCATGGGTCCTCTGTTCGGGTGGACAAGCGGCGCCAAGTTACTGCACTCGCTGGGCTGCGGGCAACTCGCGGTAGGGGAGGGCACGCCGCATGCGAGCGTAGGGACCCTCGCTGGGAGGTGGCCGGACGCCGGCTGAATCGGGACTGCGCAGACGTGCCATACTCGGGGGGTGCCGACCGACGTCGCTCGGCGCGTTCCATCCATTCACTACGGATCGTCCGGCACGTACCTGCCGGTGAACGGGAGCAGTATTCCTATGGCAACAGTCACGTTTGACAAAGCGAGCCGCATCTATCCCGGCTCCACCACCCCCGCTGTCGATCAGATCGACCTGAAGGTCGAAGACGGCGAGTTCCTCGTCCTGGTCGGCCCGTCGGGCTGCGGCAAGTCCACGACGCTGCGCATGCTCGCGGGCCTCGAAGAGGTCAACGCGGGCCGCATCCTCATCGGCGAACGGGACATCACCGATGTTCCGCCGAAGGATCGCGACATCGCGATGGTCTTCCAGAACTACGCCCTCTACCCGCACATGACAGTCGCCGAGAACATGGGCTTCGCGCTCAAGATCGCGGGCGTCAACAAGGAGGAGCGGGCACAGCGTGTGCTCCAAGCCGCCCAGCTGCTCGACCTAGAGCCCTACCTCGGCCGCAAGCCGAAGGCGCTCTCCGGTGGTCAGCGTCAGCGCGTCGCGATGGGCCGCGCGATCGTGCGTCAGCCGCAGGTGTTCCTCATGGACGAGCCGCTGTCGAACCTCGACGCCAAGCTGCGCGTGCAGACCCGC
>CAZCEE010000091.1:0-7990 GCA_964497165.1 uncultured Schumannella sp.
GACGCTGCCGAGGCGGGCAAGGCGGTGCTCGCGCTCGTCGAGATCAAGGCGCGCTTCGACGAGCAGGCCAACATCGGCTGGGCCCGCAAGCTCGAGAAGGCGGGCGTGCACGTCGTCTATGGGCTCGTCGGGCTGAAGACGCACAGCAAGCTCGCGCTGGTGATCCGCCAGGAGGGTGGGCGGCTGCGGCACTACAGCCACATCGGCACGGGAAACTACAACCCGAAGACGAGCCGCATCTACGAAGATCTTGGGCTGCTGACCGCCGACGACACCGTCGGAAAGGACCTCACCCGGTTGTTCAACGAACTCTCCGGGTACGCGATCGAGAAGAAGTTCAAGCGCCTCCTGGTGGCGCCGCGCTACCTGCGTAAGGGGCTGCTCAAGCAGATCGCCAACGAGGCCGAGAACGCCCACGCGGGCCTGCCGAGCGGCATCCGGATCAAAGCCAACTCGATGGTCGACGAAGCCGTGATCGACGGGCTGTACCGCGCGAGCCAGGCGGGCGTTCCGGTCGACATCTGGGTGCGCGGCATCTGCTCGCTGACGCCGGGCGTCGAAGGGCTCAGCGAGAACATCCGGGTGCGCAGCATCCTCGGGCGCTATCTCGAGCACTCGCGCATCTTCCGGTTCGAGAACGGCGGCGACCCGCAGGTGTTCATCGGGAGCGCCGACATGATGCACCGCAACCTCGACCGCCGCGTCGAAGCGCTGATCCGGCTCACCCGGCGCGAGCACCTCGACGAACTGCAGCACCTGTTCGACCTCGCGATGGCCGACGAGACGTCGGCGTGGTGGCTCGGCTCCGACGGTGAATGGCGGCGCCACGACCGGGATGACGCCGGCGAGCCGCTCGTCGACCTCCAGAATGAACTCATGAGGCAGATCGGGGCGCGCAAGCGCGGAGCCGGCCGGTGACCGAGCCGGTGCTGGCCGCGGGAGCGGTGTGCTGGAAGGTGACGCCGAAAGGGAAGCTGCGCATCCTCGTCGTGCACCGCACCCAACACAAAGACACCTCGCTGCCGAAGGGAAAACTCGACCCGGGCGAGACCCTGCCCGAGACGGCGGTGCGCGAAATCGCCGAAGAGACCGGCCTCGTGGTCGGCCTCGGCGCTCCGCTCGGCATCGTCGAGTACGTGATGCCGAACGGTCGCGACAAGAAGGTCTACTACTGGGCGGCCGAAGTCGAACCGCTCGCGATCGCCAACTCGACGTTCGTCTCGAATCACGAGATCGAAGAACTCACCTGGATGGGCGTGAAGAAGGCCCGCAAGCGGCTGAGCTTTCCGGCCGACCTCGACATCGTCGAGCGCTTCGTCGAGCTGTACGACCAGGGGCGCGCCCGCACCTTCGCGATCATCGCGCTGCGGCACGGCAAGGCCACCCCGCCGCAGGACTGGGCGGGGCCCGACGCGACCCGGCCGCTGTTGCCGCGGGGGGAAACCCAGTCGCTCAGCGTCGCCCCCGGAATCGCGGCCTTCCGCCCGGCGAAACTGATCTCGTCGACCGCCGTGCGCTGTACGACGACCCTCGCCCCGACTGCCCGGCTCACCGGGTTGAGCGTCTCCCAGAACGACGAGGTCAGCCAGGATGCCTACAGCTCGCGAGGCGACGCGGTGCGGGAGGTCGTGGCGAAACGTCTCGCGAAGGGCGTGACCACGGTGCTGTGCAGCCACGGCCCGGTGCTGCCGCAGATCATCGAAGCGGTGGCGCGCGCGACCGGCACCGCCGACAGCGCGCGACTGCACCGCGCGGCCGCACTCTCGACAGGCGAGTACGCGGTGCTGCACGTTCCGGTGGATGCGCCGGAGAGCGGGCTCGTCGCGGTCGAGATCCACGGCCCGTCGGTCTGAGGTCTCACGCGATCTGTCGATCTGAAATGACGGTCGTTCCCGAGTCGTTAACCTTCCGTTCACCATCCGCCCGAAGTGTGGTCACGCGACGTTCGTACCGTCGCCGACGGGCCCGCCTGGGCCTTTGTCCTGAACCAAGCATTCCCGAAGGGAACACAGTGAACATCAAGCGCTCTGGCGGCATCGCCGCCATCGCCCTGGTCGGGGCCATCGCCCTGGCCTCGTGCGCCACCACCGACAATGGCGGAGAAACTCCCAGCGACCTCACCGGAACGCTCGTCGGCGCCGGCGCATCGTCGCAGCAGTCGGCCCAGGAGGCATGGGTCGTCGGCTTCCAAACCGCGAACCCCGACGTCACCGTCGAGTACGACCCGGTCGGCTCGGGCGGCGGTCGCGAGACCTTCGTCGGCGGCGGCAGCCAGTTCGCTGGCACCGACCGTGCGTTCAAGGACGAGGAGATCGCCGAAGACAACTTCGCTTCGTGCGTTCCCGGCACCGGCATCCTCGAGATCCCGGCCTACATCTCCCCGATCGCCGTCCTCTTCAACCTTGAGGGCGTCGACACCCTGAACCTCGACGGCGCCACCATCGCCGGCATCTTCGCGGGCCAGATCACCAACTGGAGCGACGAGGCGATCGTCTCCCAGAACGAGGGCACCGAACTGCCCGACCTCGCGATCACCGCTGTGCACCGCGCCGATGACTCGGGCACTACGGCCAACTTCACCGACTACCTTGCGGCCGTTGCACCCGAGGTGTGGACCGTCGGCCCGATCGAGACCTGGCCGACCGAGTACGGCGGAGAGGCTGCCCCGCAGACCTCCGGCGTGATCGACGCGGTCACCAACGGCACCGGCACCATCGGGTACGCCGATGCCTCACGCGCCGGTGACCTCGGCGTCGTCGCGGTGAAGGTCGGCGACGAGTACGTCCCGTACTCGCCCGAGGCCGCGGCCGCGATCATCGACGCGTCGCCGCGCGTCGAGGGCCGTGGAGAGACCGACCTCGCCATCGAGGTCGACCGCAGCTCGACCGCGCCCGACGTCTACCCGATCGTCCTCGTGAGCTACCTGGTCGCGTGCAACGAATACACCGAAGGTGCCCCGGTCGACCTGGTGAAGGCTTACCTGTCCTACATCATCAGCGACGAGGGTCAGGCCCTCGCCGCCGCTGAGGCGGGCTCGGCCCCGATCTCGGCTGCGCTCTTCGAAGATGCGCAGGCCGCAGTCGACGCCATCAAGTAACGCAAGCTAAAGTCCGGTCCCGTCGACCGCTTCGCGGACGACGGGACCGGATCGCTGTTCGGGCGCTAGCCTCGCTACACGACCACCGATCGATCGAACCCGGAGCAGAGTCGACACCCATGTCCTCCCCCGCTACGAAACTTCGCCACACGACGGCGCAACGCCCCGGCGATCGCATCTTCTCGTCTACCGCCCTGATCTCGGGCAGTCTGATCCTCGCGATCCTCGCCGCCGTCGCCGGCTTTCTGATCCTCGAGGGCGTGCCCGGGGTCACGGCCGACCCCGAGACGGTCTCGATCTTCGAAGAGGGCGTCGACTTCACCGGGTTCGTCATCCCGCTCATCTTCGGCACCCTGTGGGCGGCCGCACTCGCCCTCGTGATGGCTCTGCCGATCGCCATCGGCATCGCGCTCTTCATCTCGCACTACGCGCCCCGCGCGCTCGCCGCCGGGCTGGGCTACGTCATCGACCTGCTCGCCGCGGTTCCCTCGGTCGTGTTCGGCCTGTGGGGTGCCAACGTGCTCGCACCCGGGATCCAGCCGTCGTACACCTGGCTCGCGGAGAACCTCAGCTGGATCCCGCTGTTCGCGGGACCGGCGTCGGGCACCGGGCGTACGATCTTCACCGCCGCGGTCGTGCTCGCCGTCATGGTGCTTCCGATCATCACCGCGATCACCCGCGAAGTCTTCCTCCAGACCCCGCGCCTCTATGAGGAGGCCGCCCTCGCTCTCGGCGCGACCCGCTGGGAGATGATCCGCATGGTGGTACTCCCCTTCGGCCGGCCGGGAATCGTCTCCGGCGCGATGCTCGGACTCGGTCGTGCCCTCGGCGAGACGATGGCTGTCGCGATGGTGCTCTCCGCCTCGGGCGTCATCACCTTCAATCTCATCGGCTCGGTCAACCCGTCGACGATCGCGGCCAACGTCGCGCTCCGTTTCCCCGAGGCGTACGGCATCAACGTCAACGTGCTGATCGCGACCGGCCTGATCCTGTTCGCCATCACCCTCGTCGTCAACTCGATCGCGCGGTACATCGTGAACCGTCGCAAAGACTTCTCGGGAGCCAACTGATGTCTGCCCCCACGACCGCCGCGCGCCCGATGGTGAACGTCTACTCGGCGGGCCGGCTGCCCCGGCTCGCCCCGCTCATGATGCTCGGCGGAAGCTTCCTGCTGTCGTCCATCGTGTTCGCCCTCGTGGCCGCGGGAACGTCGGAGGGCGAGTTCAACCTTGTAGCCGTCGTGTTCGTGGCAGCGGTGCTCTACACCGTCGCCACCTATGTGGGCTCCCGGCTCGTCGAAGGGCGGCGTCGCGCCGCCGACCGCCTCGTCACGACGCTGGTGGCCGCAGCGTTCATCATCGCGATGCTGCCGCTCATCTCGCTCGTGGTCACTGTGATCACGCAGGGGTCGGGCCGCATTGACCTCGACTTCTTCACCCTGTCGATGCGCAACGTGCTCGGCGAGGGTGGCGGTGCCGCGCACGCGATCATCGGCACCCTCATGATGACCGGAGTCGCCACCCTCATCTCGGTGCCGATCGGGCTGATGACGTCGATCTACCTCGTGGAATATGGGAGGGGACGCCTCGCGCAGGCGATCACATTCCTCGTCGACGTCATGACCGGCATCCCATCGATCGTCGCCGGCCTGTTCGCGTTCGCGCTCTTCGAATTCATTCTCGGGCCGGGCACGCGCGTCGGTCTATCCGGCGCGATCGCGTTGACCGTGCTGATGCTCCCCGTCGTCGTGCGCTCGAGTGAGGAGATCCTGCGACTCGTTCCCAACGAGCTGCGGGAGGCCTCATATGCCCTCGGCGTGCCGAAGTGGCTGACAGTGCTCAAGGTCGTCGTGCCCACCTCGATCGCCGGCATCTCGACGGGCGTCATGCTCTCGATCGCGCGCGTCATCGGTGAGACGGCGCCGCTGCTCATCGCCGCCGGCTTCTCGAACAACTTCAACTTCAGCCTCACCGACGGCCGGATGCAGAGCCTCCCGGTCTACGTCTATTACTCCTACGTCAGCCAAGGCACCGACTTCGCGCCCTACATCGAGCGCGCCTGGGCGGGGGCGCTCACGCTCATCGCCATCGTCATGGCCCTCAACCTGATCGCGCGACTCGTCGCCCGCATCTTCGCCCCCAAGCTCGGCCGCTGAGCAAGAGAAGGAAATCACACCCGTGTCCAAGCGCATCGAAGTCCGTGATCTCGACGTCTACTACGGCAAGTTCAAGGCCGTCGAGGGTGTCACCCTGACGATCGAGCCCCGCAGCGTCACCGCCTTCATCGGCCCGTCCGGCTGCGGCAAGTCGACGTTCATTCGCACGCTCAACCGCATGCACGAGGTCATCCCCGGGGCGTACGTCGACGGCGAAGTACTGATCGACGGTAACAACCTTTACGACCCGGGGGTCGACCCGGTGAATGTTCGTCGCCAGGTGGGCATGGTGTTCCAGCGACCCAACCCGTTCCCGACGATGTCAATTCGCGACAACGTGCTCGCGGGGGTCAAGCTCAACAACCAGCGCATCTCGCGGAGCGATGCCGACGCCCTCGTCGAGAAGTCGCTCCAGGGCGCGAACCTGTGGAACGAGGTCAAGGATCGCCTCGACCGCCCCGGCTCCGGTCTCTCCGGCGGCCAGCAGCAGCGGCTCTGCATCGCGCGCGCGATCGCGGTCTCGCCGGAGGTCATCCTCATGGACGAGCCGTGTTCGGCCCTCGACCCGATCTCGACGCTCGCGATCGAAGACCTCATCGAGGAGCTCAAGGCTGAATACACGATCGTCATCGTCACCCACAACATGCAGCAGGCGTCGCGGGTGAGCGACCGCACCGCGTTCTTCAACATCGCCGGAACCGGCAAACCGGGCAAGCTCATCGAGTTCGATGACACCACGACGATCTTCAGCAAGCCGAGCGTCCAGGCGACCGAGGACTACGTCTCGGGCAAGTTTGGCTGACCCGCGGATCTCGACTGGCTCCGAAGTCTTTCGCTGCGGCAGACTCGCCGCATGGGGTTCTTCGACGATCTGGCCGATGGGCTGAGCGGGCTCATCTTCGACGCGAAGATCGAGGATGGCGTGCGCGGGACCGCACAGGTCGTTTCGGCATCGGGGTACTACGGCCATGCGCTCTACCAGAACTGTCAGCTCGAGGTCGTCGTCGAGGCGCCCGGCATCCCGGCCACCGCGGCGACGGTCCAAGCCATCGTGAGCCGCGACACCTGGCCGCAGTCGGGTCAGGTGCTGCCGGCACTCATCGAGCGGGCGAACCCGCGCGAGGTGCAGATCCTCTGGGATGAGTTGCCGAAGACGGGCGATGTCGCGAAAGCCCAGGCCGAGGCGCTCGCCGCCGCGAAGCGTGGGGAGACCCCCACACCGGGCACCGCGACTCCGTACGGCCCGGGAACGACCGTGAAGGTCGTCGGCGACGTGTCGCAGATCACCCCCGAGCAGCGCGACAAACTGAAGGCGATGGGAATCGACCTCGACGCCCTGCTCGGCGGGCAGCCCTCGGCCTAGCCGTCGCGGAAAGGGTGCCGGGCCGCAGAAACGCCTCTCGGCGCAAGGCCGCTCGAAGCGGCGAATATTGGAGCCCGGGGTTTACTGCGGCCCGGCCGGGACAGTCTATCTCGGGCTATTCGAGGGCGCCGTCGCGCGCCAGCCGGGCACAGGTCGTGAGCTCCTCGGCCGTCGTCGTGAGGCGCAGAGCGCGGGTCGTGAGCTCGGAGGCACGTTCGGGATGCGCCGCATCCTGATCGTCCGCGACACTGCTCGCACCCGCGGCCGTCACCCGGCAGAAGGCTGCCGCGCGGTCGAGCGCGAGCGCGAAGTCGCCCTCGAACACCCCCCGCAGAATGCGGTCGGCGAGGTCGGTGACCTCCTCCGGACCGGCAGGGATCGGCGCTCCCGCGATGAGAGGGTCGATCGTCGGCAGAACCTCGGTGCCGCGCTGAAACAGCAGGCTCACCCCTGCCGGGTCCTGATGGATGAGCAGCCGCACAAGGTAGAGGCGCCACAACGCGCCGGGCAGCGTGTGCGGCCCGGAGCGTGCCCAGAGTTCGGCGAGCGCATCCAGCCCATGCTCGTCGGTGTAGCGCACGAGCCGATCGACGACCTCGGGATCGTCGGTGGTGCGCGCCCGGGAGAGCAGCGCCCGCGCGGTCTCGTGGGCGACCCGGATCACGCGCGCGGGGTCGTCGCCGCCTTCGAGGGAGTCGAACTTCGACCCGCTGAACAGCGTCGGCTTGTGGAACTCATCGGACACCCCTCCACGCTACGCGGCGTCGACCCCCTCGGGTGTCGGACATCTCGTCTACCGTGCGAACTCCCGATCGAGAGGCGAGGTTCGATGATCCATTGCCCAGCGTGGTGCGTCGCGGACCACGACACGGATGTCGAGCGCGGTGCGGTGATGCACCGCGGAGTGATGCACGACGTCGCTGTGGTTCTCGAAGGCCGCGGCAACGATGGGCCACACGGGGCCGAACTACTCGTCGAGATTTCGCGTCTCCACGGGGAGGCCGCCGTGTGGGTCTACCTCGGCGACGGGTGGACGGGCTTCTCGCTGTCGCTCGAGTCGGCGACCCGGCTCTCGGCAGCGGTGGTCTCGGCACTCCGCTCCGCCGGTACGCTGGACACTACGGGCCTGTAGCTCAGTTGGCAGAGCATCGGACTTTTAATCCGCGGGTCGTGGGTTCGAGCCCCACCGGGCCCACCCCTGATCTCCCAGACTCGAGACCGCACCGAGTGCGGGCCGCCGCAGGTGGTTTCCCGTGTGCGACGGCCCTTCGGTTTCCTCTGCTGAGCCCCCGACTCAGAAGCGGATGTCAGGGTTGTCGCCTAGGGCGTGTCTCCTTATTGGCGTAGCCAGATGGTGATGGCGCGGATGACGGCG
>CAZCEE010000092.1:0-7953 GCA_964497165.1 uncultured Schumannella sp.
CCCGGCACCGGGTAGCCGATGCGCAGGCCGCGCACGGTCAGGAGGGCGTCGGCAGGCGGCGGTTCGCTCGTCGGCGCCTCGCGCAGGCGGCGGGCGGCGCGCGCGCTGAGCATTGTGCGTTTCGACCCGGGGTCGAGTGCATCGCGCAGCGCATTCCCGAGCAGCACGAAGGCGAGCACCGTGATCGTCACGACGAGCGCCGGCCAGGCCACCCCGGTTGCCGACACGTAGAGGTTGCGGAAGGCGAGGTCGAGCATCCCGCCCCACGACGCCTCGCGCGGGCTGCCGAGGCCGAGAAACTCAAGCGCCGCCTGGATGCCGACTGCGGCGCCGAGCAGGAACGCGCTCTGGATGATGATGGGCGACCGCACGGCGCGCAGCACATGGCGGAAGATGATGCGGGCGTCCCCCAGACCGGCGACCTTCGCCGCGTCGATGTACAGCTCGGTGCGCACCGCGACGACGACGCTCCGCACGAGGCGGTAGAAGATGGGCGACACGACGACGCCGTACACGGCCATCGCGAGCAGGATGTTGGGGCCGATCACGGCGTACAGCGCGATGAGCAACACGACGCCGGGCAGAGCGAGGATGACGTCGGAGACCCAGTTGCCAACGACCTCGGTCGTTCCGCGGTAGTACCCCGCGAGCAGGCCCGAGACACCGCCGATGAGCAGCGACACGACCAGCACGACGACGCTCGCGAGCAGGGTGCCGCGGGTCGCCCAGATGAGCCGCGACAGCACGTCGCGACCGGCCGCGTCGCCGCCGAGCAGATAGTCGGACACGAAGGGCGCCACATTGGTGAGCTCGACACGCGCGGCATTCGGGTCGAATGGCGCGATCCAGGGCGCGAACGCCGCGACCAGGACGAGCGCGATGAGAACGAGGAGGGATGTCAGGCCCAGCGGATTGCGGAGCAGGCGCAACAGGGCACGACCGATACCGCGGCGGGTGTCGATCGCCGGGGCGACGGCGAGGGCGACGGTGTCAGTCATCGGCTGCGCACCTTCGGGTTGAGGGCCGCGTTGACGATGTCGGCGAGGAGGTTGACGACGATCACGACGACGACGATGAACAGCACGCAGCCCATGACGACCGGGATGTCGGCGAGCAGCGCGCTGCTGACGGTCTGCGCGCCGATGCCCGGCAGGAAGAAGACACGTTCGATGACGACGACCCCGCCGAGCAGCACGATGACCTGCAAGCCGAGGATCGTCACCCCCGGCCCGGCGGCGTTGCGCAGCACATGGTTGACGATCACCGAGCCCGGGCGGATGCCGCGGGAGCGAAGGGTGCGCACGAAGTCACGGTCGAGCACGTCTTTGACCGCCGCTCGGAATTGCTGCGAGGCGGCGCCGACCGAGGTGGCGACGACGGCCGTCACCGGCAGTACCAGGCTGGCAGCCCAGAGGGCGGGGCTCTGCTCGAATGGCACGAACCCTGTCGCCGGGAAGAGTCGCGCGCCAACGGCGAGGGTCATGACGAGCACGATCGCGATGATGAAGTTCGGGACGGCCGTGCCGATGAGCGCACCTACCTGAAGCACCCGGTCGGCCCAGCCACCGAGCACCGCGCTGGCCGTGCCGAGCACGGCACTGAGCACAGCGGTGATGAGCATCGCGATGCCGACTAGGGCCAGGGTGACCGGGATGCGGCTGAGCACGACATCCGTCACCGCGTCTCCGGAGTAGTAGCTGCGCCCGAGGTCGCCCTGGAACAACGCGAGCAACCAGTTCCAGAACTGCTCGACGACGGGCCGGTCGAGCCCGAGTTCCACGGCCTTCGCCGCGACTTGCGCGTGCGACGCGTCGACTCCGAGAATCGAGCGGGCGATGGCCGGGCCATTGCTGAAGACGAGCGCAAACGTCGCAAACGCGACCACCAACGCCAGCGCGAGGCTCGACCCCGCACGCTTCAGAAAGAACCCGACCATCGCCGCTTCTCCCCTATTCGATCCGGCTCATCGGAAGTCCTGCAGGCGCGGCACCTTGGTGTAGGCGTCGCCCGTGGTCTGCAGGTCGACATCCGCCGCGGTCGCCATGTAGGCGACGCGGTAGGTCCACGGCACGAACCAAGCCTCGTCGACGACGTAGCGGTTGATCTGCTGCACGACGTCGACGAGTTCGTCGCCCTGCGCGGTCTGTGCCGCTTGAGTCAGCGCGGTGAGCTCTTCGTCGGCCGTGTCGAGCACGTTCCAGGTCGCCGTGGGGCTGATCGCCTGCTCGGAGTCCCAGAGGCCGGTCGAGGTCGGCATGCTGATGTAGGTCATCGGAAAGCGACCGCTGAGGATCTCAGGCACCGCGGTGGGCCCGGCGAGCGGAACCTCGGTGACCGTGATGTTCAGCAAGGCGAGCTGCTGCACGATGAGCGGGTTCGCCTGGTCGGTCTGCGGCGTGCGCGACGGGATCTCGACCGAGAAGCCGTCGGCGTATCCCGCCTCGGCCATGAGCGCTTGCGCCGCTTCGACGTCGTAGTCGTACGTGCCCTCGAGGTCGGGGTCGTACGCCTCGGTGTCGGGACCGAAGAGCTGTTCGGTGGGCTGCTGACGGCCCTGGAAGAGCCCCGTCGCGATCGCCTCGCGGTCGAAGACCATGTTGATCGCCTGACGCACGCGCACATCGGCGAGCGCGGGAACCTGCGCACCGTCACGGTCGAAGAGCAGGATGCCGTTGGTGGCGTCGACGAGTTCCGAGATGGTGAGCCCGGAAGCCTCCGCTTCGGCGACCGTCTCGGTCGAGACGCTCGCGGCGTCGACCTGACCGGTCTTCAGCGCGTTCAGCCGGGCCGTGACGTCGGGCATGATCTGGATGACGAGCTCTTCGTACGGGTAGGACTCGGCGTTCCAGTAGTCGTCGCGCTTGACGAAGGTGTAGGTCGAACCCTGCGTCGTGCGGTCTGCGTCGAGCGCGTAGGCGCCGGAACTGACCGGCACGGTTTCGACGGTGCCCGATTCGAGCGACGCCGGCGACGCGACGATGCCCGTGCTGAGGCACATGTAGGCCGGCAGCAGGCCACGCGGGGCGGGCGAGGTGATCACGACGGTCGAGGCATCGGGGGCCTCGAAGGTGAGCGCCGCGAGCCGGAGGCCGGCCGAGCCGCCGCCGTTTTGGATGTGCGACAAAGACGCGATGACAGCGGCCGAGTCGACGGGCGAACCGTCTTCGAAGGTCATGCCGTCGCGCAACGAGAGGGTGAGCACGGTGTTGTCGTCCGTGAACTCGAACTCCTCGGCCGCTCCGGGGCTCACTGAGCCGTCGGGCTCACAGGTGAGAAGGGTGTCGAAGACGGCGGCCCAGCGCCAGACGCCGTCGAAGGCGCTCAGTTGCAGGGCCGGATCCCACGAGGTGGGCTCGGTCGAGCTAGCGAGGGTGAGGACCGAGTAGTCCTTCTCCTCTTCGGGGTCGGGCGCGGCGGTGCAGGCGCTGAGCGCGACTCCAGTGGCGACCGCGACGGCGATGCCGAGGCGGGCGCGGCGGGACAGGGATGTGACCGACATCAGATACTCCTTTGTAGTCCGGGTGGGTGCAGGACCGCGGGAACGTCGACGTCTCCGGGGGCCGAGCCCCACGATACGCACGATTCACTTAATCGTGCAAGTTAATCATTTCTCCGTCACACTGGAGTCCATGACCGAGGGAGCCGGCTCACCGCTGCGGACGACGCGACGCGTCACCGCCGCCGACGTCGCGCGCGAGAGCGGGGTCTCCCGGGCGACGGTGAGCTACGTGCTGAACAACGTCGCCGGCCAGACCATCCCCCTCTCGACGCGGGAGCGCGTGCGGGATGCGGCAGCCACTCTCGGCTACGCCCCGAGCGCTGCCGCTGCCTCGTTGCGGCGCGGGCACTCGCGCATCGTGCTGGTCGTCACCGAACGGGCCCTCTCCGGCGGGGTGACCGAGCCGTTCCTGCTCGCCATCGCCGAACACCTCGTCGAAGCAGGGCTGACACCGGTCACCCACCAGCTGGTGAGCGAGGACTCCCTACTGGCCCTCGTGGACGAGATGCGGCCCTACGGGGTGATGGCCCTCGTCGGCCTGAGCAGTGAGGCGCTGGCCCAGCTCGAGGATGCCGGCGTTCCGCGCGTCTACTCGTCCGGTCAGGGCAACGCCGTGTTCCCTCGGCCGTGGGAAGAGGAGATCGGTGCCATCCAATCCCAGCAGCTGCTGCAGAGCGGATGCCGCATCCTCGCCTTCGCCTCTCCCCCGGCCGTCAACCCGCGCGAGGTGCTCGCACGATCCCGAGAACTCGGCGTCATCGCGGCGTGCGCAGCGGCAGGGGTACCCGCGCCGTTGCACCTCGTGATCCCGCCCGACCTCCCGGCGGCGACGCGCGAGCTCGCCCTGGTCAAGGCCGTCGATGGGCATGTCGGGGTGTGCGCCTTCGACGACTCGGTCGCCGCCGTCGTGCTCGCCGCAGCTCGAGAACTGGGCCTCCGGGTGCCCGACGACCTGTCGGTGATCGGCGTCGACGATGCACCCTTCGCTCCGTTCCTCGCTCCCCCGCTCACGACCCTGGCGATCGACGGCACCGCGACCGGGCGCGCACTCGCGGAACGCTTTCTCGCCGAGCCTGGAACCCCCACGGCGAACGCGACCTCGCGCGCCGAGGCGACGGTGATCCCGCGAGCGAGCGTCTGACGGGTCACGGGCGCGGCCCGCCCTGCTGGCCGCCGGGGCCCTGCTGGGCGATCACGGTGCCTTCCACCCCGGTGCCGACTTCTGCGCCGTTGACGACCATCGAGTAGGTGGCCCCGTCGGCGAGGTCGGCCGACGCGAAGAGCACCGACTGGATGTCGTACTCCGGCGTGAACTCTCCCACGACGGTTCCGTCGGATGCAACGACCTGCACCGTCGAGCCCGCCGACGCGGCGCCGGTGATCGGCACGAACGACCCGGAGTCGGGGGAGCACCCCACGGTGCGCGAGGTTCCTATGGGCTCGCTAAGGAGCGGTTAGGGAACAGCGACCAGTTCGCGACAGGGCGACCGCGCGGTTCGCGGATGAGAGCGTCGGCCCGTGGGAAGCTACCCGCATGGATCTAGCCGGTGCGTGGCCGACGGGTGATCGGCGTCCCGCACGCACCTCGCTGGCCGACAGCGTCTACGACATCCTGCTCGCCCGGTTGATGGAGGGCTCACCCGAGCCGGGCGAACCCATCAACATCGACGGGCTCGCTCGCACGCTGGAGGTCTCGCCGACCCCGATCCGGGAGGCCCTCGCCCGCCTCGAGTCCACGGGGCTCGTGACGCGTGCGGCGCTCAAGGGGTATCGGGTGGCGCCGCTCTTCACGGCTCGCGAGATCGACGACCTGATGGATGCGCGGGCCGTCATCGAACCGGTCAACGCCCACCTGGCAACCAACCGGATGACCTCCGGCGTCATCTCGAAGCTCGCGGTGACCATCGATGAGCTGACCGAGAGCCCGCGCGGCCCCGGGTTCACAGAGATCCGGGACTACTGGGCGGCCGACGAGCGCTTCCACAACATCATCGCCGAGCACGCCGACAACGAGTTTCTGCTTTCGGCGTACCGGGCGCTCGGCGGACACGTGCAGCGGTTCCGCCTGTTCGGCGGGCTGGGTGTGACCGACGCGGATGCGGCGATCGCCGAACACACATCGATCCTCGCGGCGATCGAGGCCAGCGATGCGGATGCCGCTCAGCGAGAGATGGCGGCGCATATCAGTTCGGTGAAGACTCGGGCGCGCCAAGACCGCCAGGCGCGGCAGTAGCGACCGACCCTCCACCTCACACCCGGCGCCTGAGGCGTTGATTGCGGCGGACGTCTGCGCGTTCGTCAGGCGCTGAACTGCGCCATTGCCGCCGGTTTCGTGGAGTTTGACATCTCGCGTCTAATCGTGGATCCTATAGGCAACAGGATCCACGCGAGCAAGGGCTCGCTCTTCACGACGAGGTGACATGACGAGCGGTTTGGCGGCACGGCCGATTGCGGCGGGCATGGTGCAGGCGCCTCTGTTGACGCCGGCTGGAGTGCCCATGCTCGACGCCTCCCCCGCCGACTGGGCTCGCGTCTTCGAGGAGTACACAGCGATCGGGTTCGACGCCATCGAGATCCATGACAACTGGCTGCGCTTCGCCGACCTGTCGGTTTCGGGGCAACGCGATCTCCTCGAGAGTGCCCACTCCTCCGGTCTCGCCGTTCCCGCCGTCACCGTCGCCCGCTCGAGCATCATCGATCCCGTCGACGGGCCAGCCAACCTTGCGTATACGCACCGGGCGATCGACGCCGCAGCCGAACTCGGCGCAGGGGTGATCTGTCTCGGGTTGCACCGCCCCCTGCTCCCCGCCCAGCGTTCGGCGCTCTGGTTCTGGACCGAACAGGGATCCGTGGATCCCGCCGACGACGAGGTGTGGGCGACCGCCGTGAGGGGCTTCCGTGACCTCGGCACCCACGCCGGCGAACTCGGTGTCGAGGTGTCGCTGGAACTCTACGAAGACACCTACCTCGGATCCAGCGCAAGCGCGGTTCGGCTGATCGAGGAAATCGGACTCGACAGTGTTGGTCTCAACCCCGACCTCGGCAACTTGATCCGGTTGCACCGGCCGGTCGAGCGGTGGGACGAGCTCCTGCGCGCGACGCTGCCCTACGCGAACTACTGGCACGTCAAGAACTACCTGCGCGACGAAGATCCGGCGACCGGCCAGATCACCACCTCCCCGGCGTCGCTGGAGTCGGGCGTCATCAACTACCGCGAAGCCACCCGGCTTGCGGCGGAGAGCGGATACGCGGGGATGTTCACCTGCGAGCACTACGGCGGCGACAGCTTGGGCGTCAGCGCGCGAAACCGGGACTACCTGCGCTCCCTCCTTGCTGCGGCCGACCGCACGACTGCTGCCGCCCGCGTCCATTTGGCGGAACGGTCATGACCAGCACTCGAACCTCGGCGGCGTCGTTCGCCGACGAGATGATGCGCGGATTCGCGGCGGCCCACGCCGACCTCGTTCGGGTCATCGACGGAGGAGTCGTGCGCCGGACAGGCCTGCCCGACGGGCGCGTCGCGCTCGTCATCGGTGGCGGATCCGGACACTACCCCGGCTTCGCCGGCGTCGTCGGAACCGGACTCGCGGCCGGTGCCGCTTGCGGCAACATCTTCGCGTCGCCGTCTGCCGGGCAGGTCTTCCGCGTCGCGCTGGCCGCTCAACGCGGCGGCGGCGTGCTGCTCGTCTACGGCAACTACATGGGCGATGTGCTCAACTTCGGGCAGGCCGAAGAACGCCTGCGTGCCGTCGGTGTCGACACGCGCACGGTGCGGGTGACCGACGACATCGCGAGCGCGGATGCCGCCATGCCCGGACGCCGCCGCGGCATCGCCGGCGATCTCGTCGTCTTCAAACTGGCGGGCGCCGCCGCGGAAGGCGGAGCGAACCTCGACGAGGTGGAACGGATCGCGCGCCGAGCGAACGAGCGCACCCGAACCCTCGGCGTGGCGTTCTCGGGTTGCACGCTTCCGGGTGCGACGACCCCGCTGTTCGAGGTCCCCGCCGGGCGCATGGCGATCGGGCTCGGAATCCACGGCGAACCCGGCCTCGACGAGGTCGACGTGCCGACCCCGGAGGCCCTCGCCGAACTTTTGGTTTCGCGCCTCCTCGCCGACTCCCCCGCCGAGCCCTCGTCGCGGGTGGCGATCGTGCTCAACGGCCTCGGTTCGCTCAAGTACGAGGAGCTGTTCGTGATCTTCGGGCACGTTCTCGACGGGCTCACGGGCGCCGGGCTCGATGTCGTCGCACCCGAGGTCGGTGAGTTCGTGACCAGCCTCGACATGGACGGCGTCTCGCTCACCATCACCTGGCTCGATCCGGAGTTGGAAGCGCTCTGGACCGCCCCGGCCTTCTCCCCCGCGTATCGGAGGATCACGATCGGCGCCGATGGCGAGACCGCCACCGAGCCCACCGAGCGCGCGCCGCGCGACCCGATGGCCGGAGAGGCCGTCC
>CAZCEE010000093.1:0-7952 GCA_964497165.1 uncultured Schumannella sp.
TCAGCGTCGACGAGCTCGTCGAAGTCGCTGTCGTGATCACCGACTACGAACTCGTACCCGTCGACCCCGGCTTCCGCGTCGTCATCAAAGCCGACCAGGCCGTGCTCGACCAGATGAACGACATCGTGCGCACCATGCACACCACGAGCGGGCTGCTCGACGAGATCCCCGACGGGGTGAGCCTCGCCGACGCCGAATACCAGATCAACGAATACATCCTGAAGTTCGTACCGGATGCGCAGACCGCGCCGCTCGCCGGTAACACGATCGGCACCGACCGCGCCTTCCTCGCCAAATACATGCCGCGCGTCGACGCGCACCTGCACTACCGCAGCGTCGACGTGTCGTCGATCAAAGAGTTGTCGAGGCGTTGGTT
The DNA here is from genome assembly GCA_964497165.1 of uncultured Schumannella sp. Taxonomy (GTDB): domain Bacteria; phylum Actinomycetota; class Actinomycetes; order Actinomycetales; family Microbacteriaceae; genus Pseudolysinimonas_A. Next base: position 377 of record CAZCEE010000093.1, read on the forward strand.
TCCCCGCGTCTACTTTCAGGCGCCCGCCAAGGCCGGCGGTCACCGCGCCCTCGCCGACATCCTCGAATCGATCCGCGAACTCGACTACTACCGGCGCGCGCTGTTCATCGCCCCACCCGGCCCCACCTCGGAACAGGCCCAAAGCGCCTCCGCCGAAACGGTGGAGGCGTGGCGTTCCTGGGTGTCGTAAGATCGATGGGTTGCGCATGCAACGCATGGCGGTCGTAGCTCAGTTGGTAGAGCGCTGGCTTGTGGTGCCGGATGTCGCGGGTTCAAGTCCCGTCGGTCGCCCCATCCTTAATTCCACACAGGTAGTGAGTTCCATCCGGGTGAACTCACTGCCCTCGGCCGACGCCGACCTCGTAACTGAGGTCGTCGTCGCGCCGGATGTGCCGTGGGTCACGATCGTCTGGAACGATCCGGTGAACCTCATGTCGTACGTGGCGCACGTCTTTCGCAGCTACTTCGGTTTCGCGAAAGAGGAGGCCGAGCGGCTCATGCTGCAGGTGCACGAGAACGGACGCGCCGTCGTCGCAACCGGTCCGCGCGAAGAGATGGAACGGCACACCGAGGCGATGCACGAGTACGGCCTGTGGGCGACAGTCGCGAAGGCGAGCGACGGATGAGGGTTTCGCGTGCCAGCGACAGCATCGTGCTCGAGTTCGCCGAGGGCGAGTCGGGCGTGCTGCGTTCGCTCGTCGACCAGTACCTCGAGGTGCTCGGCACCGACGCCGGCGAGGATCCGGCGCACGAGCGTCTCTTCCCGGTGGCCTACCGCGACGACGCACCCGCGGCCGAAGAGTTCACCCGCTACACGCGTTCAGGCCTCGTCGATCGCAAGGCGGCGAACGCCGCCCAGGTGTCACTCGCCCTCGACGAGGAGACCGTGCGGCTCTCCCCCGACGCAGCGGAGCGCTGGCTTCCCCTGCTCACCGACCTGCGGCTGGTGATCGCCGACCGGCTCGGCATCCGTGCCGACGACGACGAGGTTCCCGACACTCCAGCCGGCGAGGTTTACGCCTGGCTCGGTCACCTGCAGGAGTCGATGGTCGTGCTGCTGGAGGAGTCGTGAGCCTCGAACTGACCTCCGACGAGTTCGAGAAGATCGTCATCGACGAACTCGACGAGCTGCCCGACGAGATGGTCGACGGGCTTGAGAACCTCGTCTTCGTCACCGAAGACCGCCCCGCCGACGGGTCGCTCGACCTGCTCGGGCTCTACGAAGGCGTCGCCTTGACCGAACGCGACCACTACGGATTCGGCGAACTGCCCGACCGCATCGTGCTGTATCGCGAGCCTCTGCTTGCGGTCGCCGAGACCCTCGACGAGCTGCGCGACGAGATCCACATCACCCTGGTGCACGAGATCGCTCACTACTACGGCATCGACGACGACGAACTGCACCGCCTCGGCTGGGCTTAGGCGTCAACCTTCCGCAGGTGCTCGCACGTCGATACGGTGAACGCACACCTTGAGGAGACCCCATGCGCACCCGCCTCGCTCTGACCACCGGCCTCGCCGCTCTTTCCCTGTTCGCCCTCGCGGCTTGCACCTCCCCGGGGTCAGGCGACGGTGACGACGGTGACGGCACCGGAACCGATCCCGACGGTGCGGGGTCGGGCGGCATCGCGGGCTGCCTGGTCGGCACCTGGGATCTCGACGGCCAGCACAACGCCGACCAGATCCAGGCGCTCATGGTCGAGAACGGCACGCCGGTGACCTCGACGGAAGCCTCGGGCGCGGTGCACTTGATCGTGGACGGGTCGACGATGACCTACGTATCGGACATCAGCTACGTGATGACAGCGCAGCTCGACGCCGGGCTCGAGATGATCGTCAGCCAATTGCAGGCCGGTGAATCCTCCGGCACCTGGGCGGCCGAGGGCGATCAGGTCGTGTTCGCCGACTGGGTGAACGGCATCACCGTCACCACCTCTGTCACGATCGGCGGTGCGTCGTCATCGACGCCCATCGAGATCCCCGCCGACGGCGGCGCCGGAGTCGCAATGGAGGTCGTCTGCGAGGGCGACACCCTGTCGACGCATCCCCTGGAGAGCCCCTTCACGAACCTCTGGACTCGCGCCGACTGAGCCCGGCGCGCTACTCGTCCGCGGCCAGGTCGGCCCGGAAGACGAACTCGCCGGTGCGGCCGTCCATGATCGCGTCGGCCAGAGTGTCTGGGCGTTCCCGGGCGAAGAATGCCTGCTCCTGGGCAGCCCAGCGGTCCCAGTGCTGGTGATAGTCGGCGCCGTCGCGGGCGATCGCCCGTCGTTTGCGCTCCACCTGGTCGAGGCGAATCCACACCCCGAACGTCGCGAGGTCCCGGTTGGCGCGACTCATGGATCCTGAGCCTTCGACGATGATGTCGCGCTTGCCGTTGACCTTGTGCCACTCCGCCGCCTGGCTCTGCTTCCAGTCCCAGCGGCGGTAGCCGGGGTTCTCGGGGTCGAGTACGCCACGCACCATCGCGCTGCCGACTTCGAGCCCACCCCACCCGGGGTAGAAGTCGTCGAGGGCAACGTGCTGCGCTTTGAGGTGGCGAGCGAGTTCGTTGGCGAGGGTCGTCTTGCCTGCCCCCGAATGACCGTCGATCAGCACGACGATCCGGGTCGCACCTTGAGCGGTTGCCGACGCGCGAACCCGCTCTGCCAGGACCTCGCTCGAGCGAGATGGACCCCCTCGTGCCATGGGTCGAGGTTATCGACCTCCCGCTCCACCGCTCGACACCCCGATCGGGTGTCGGACGGCACGTAGTCGTGCGACGTGCGGCGGTACTACCCCGCCGGGTCCGGATTCGTGCAGAAGAGGAGTTCGCCGGTGCGGCCGTCCATGATCGCATCGGCCTGGGTGTCGGGCCGTTCCCGCGCGAAGAACGCCTGCTCCTGAGCGGCCCAGCGATCCCAGTTGCGGTGGAGGGTCGGGCCATCACGTTCGAGCGCACGTCGTTTGCGTTCTGCCTGATCGAGACGAATCCAGACGCCATACGTCGCAAGATCGCGGTTGGCATTGCTCATGCATCCGGAGCCTTCGACGACGATGTCACGTTTGCTGTTGACCTTGTGCCGCTCGGCCGCCTGGTTGCGCTTCCAATCCCAGCGGAGGTACGCCGAGGTCGCGGGGTCGAGCACGCCAGGCACCATCGCACTGCCGACTTCGAGTCCACCCCACCCGGGGTAGAAGGCGTCGAGGCCAACGTGCTGGGCTTTCAGGTGGTAGGCGAGTTCGCCTGCGAGCGTCGTTTTGCCCGACCCGGAGTGCCCGTCGATCAGCACGAGGATCCGCGGCGCGCCTTGCTCGGTCGCGGCCGCGCGAATCCGTTCCGCCAACACCTCGCTGACACGAGGCGAACTCCCTCGTGCCATGCATAGAGATTATCGGTCGGGGGGCGTACCGCTCGACACCCCGATCGGGTGTCGGCGCCTCAGGACAAGAATCGCCCGATCCGCTCGTCGGCGGGGCTCGCGCGCAGCTCGGCCAGGGTGCCGGTTTGCACGAGCCGCCCCGCGTCGAGGATGCCGATCCGGTCGGCAATCACCCCGGCCTCGTCGTGGTCGTGGGTCACCAGAACTGTGGTGACTGCAGCCGCTCGCAGGATGTCGTGCAGCTCTCCCGCGAGACGCTCGCGCAGCTCACGGTCAAGCGACGACAGCGGCTCGTCGAGCAGCAACAGCCGGGGGGATGCGGCGAGCGAGCGAGCGAGCGCGACGCGCTGCTGCTCGCCGCCGGAGAGATCGGTCACCCGGCGACCCTCGAAGCCGGCGAGACCGACCAGGTCGAGTAGCTCGGTCACCCGCTTCTTCGACGAAACCCCGGCGATCCGCAGGGCGTAGCCGACGTTACCCGCGACATCGAGGTGCGGAAAGAGCTGCCCCTCTTGGAACATGAGCGCGAACCGCCGCTTGTGCGGCGGCATCCGCATCACCGACTCGTCGTCGAAAGCGATGTCGCCCGTGCACGGCTCCAGCCCGGCGATCGCGCGCAGCAGGCTCGACTTGCCGCTTCCTGACGGCCCGAGCAGCGCGAACACCTCACCGCGCGGAATATCGAGGGTCACGGCATCCACGGCTGTCACGTCGCCGAAGCGCACCGTGACGTTCTCGATGCTCAGCCCCTGAAATCCGAGCCCGCCCATCAGAATGCTCCCGCCGTGTCGACCCGCAGCCGTTCGACGAGGGCGACAACCGCCACACACACCACGGCGAGCACTACGGATGCCGCTGTCGCCATCCCGGCATTGTCTCCCCCGGGTAGCCCGATCAGCCGGTAGATGACGACCGGGAGCGTCGCCGCGTCGGGCCGGGAGAGGAACGTCGTCGCGCCGAACTCGCCGAGCGCGACGGTGAACGCAAGCCCCGTCGCGGCGAGCGCCGCACGGCCGGCGACGCCGAGGTCGATCGTCAGAATCACCCGCCACGGTGCCGCGCCGAGGGTCGCGGCGGCTTCGCGCATGCGGCTGCCGACGCTGCGCAGCACTGGCAACAGCGTGCGCACCACCAGCGGCACGGCGACGAGCGCCTGCGCGATCGGCACCAGCACGGGCGAGGTGCGCAGGTCGAGCGGCGGGGAGTTGAGGGTGATGAGGAATCCGAAGCCGACCGTCACCGCCGAAACCCCGAGCGGAAGCATGAGAGCGCCGTCGAGCAGGTCGAGTCCGCGACGGGCGTGCGGGGAACGCGGGTTCCGTGAAAGCAGGATGCACGCGACGAGGCCGACGAGCATCGCCACCCCCGTCGCCGCGGCCGCGAATCCGAGGGAGTTGCCGAGCGCCTGCCACGGGGTCACGGCGAGGGCGTTGCGGCTGTCGGTGGACGCGAGAGCGAGGTAGTTGCCCACGCTCCACTCCCCCGCAACGCGCAGCGAACGTTCGACGAGAGCGGCGAGCGGCACGGCGAGCGCGAGCGCAACCAGCACCGTCGCGACGATCACCGGCGTGTCGGAGCGGCGTGGGCGGCGTGTCCCGAAGGAACGGTGCTGAGCGGTCGTGCGACCCCGCACGCGCGCGGTGACCACGAGCAGAAGCAGCACGACGACGATCTGCGCGACACTCAGCACACTCGCCGCCCGCAGGTCGAGGAACTGCGTCGTCAGCAGCCAGATTTCGGTCTCGATCGTCGCGTACTTCGCGCCGCCGAGCACGAGCACCGTGCCGAATGCGGTCGAACAGAACAGAAACACGATGGATGCCGCTGCCGCGACGCTCGGGGCGAGGCGCCGAAGGGTGATGGTGACGAATACCCGCACCGGGCCCGCGCCGAGCACGCGCGCGGCTTCCTCCTGTCGAGGGTCGAGGGATTCCCAGGACACCGCGACCGTGCGGGCGACGACGGCGACGTTGAAGAACACCAGGGCGGCGAGGATCGCCACCACCGAGCCGTCGAGTGGGGTATCCCGCAGCAGCGCCCGAAACGCGATGCCGACCACGACGGTCGGCAGCACGAACGGCACGAGCACCGCCGCGCGTAGCACCCCACGCCCGCGGAACCGCAGCCTCGAGAGCACGTACGCGACCGGCATCCCGAGCACCAGGGTGATCGCCGCCGCCGCCGCCGCCATCCCGACCGTGAAGCCGATGATGCGCACCGTGCGCGGGCGGCTCAACACCTCGACGATGCCCGCGACGTCGAGCACCCCCTCGGGGAGCAGCCCGCGCCCCACGATCGACGCCACCGGCCACGCGAAGAAAACGCCGACGAAGGCGAGCGGCAGCGCCGCCGCGAGGATCCACCCGGCGAGGGTCCCCGCGTTCATCCGCGACTTTTCGCGCTGACGGAGGCCCGTCGAGCGCGAAAAGTCGCGGATAGACGAATTCACGGGGTGGCGATCGCCGCCCATTCGGTGATCCAGCGCTCGCGGTTGGCGTCGATCTCGGCGGGGTCGATCACGTACGGGTCGGTCGCGATTTCGGCGTACTCGGCCCAGGTTTCGGGCAGGGTCGCTTCGGAGTTCACCGGGAAGACGTACATGTTCTCGGGGATGTCGTTCTGCACGACGGTCGAGAACAGGAAGTCGACGAGCTGCCGCGCCTCGGCCGGGTGTTCGGTGCCGGCGATGACGCCCGCGTATTCGGTCTGCCGGAAGCAGGTGTCGAGCAGCACGCCGGTGGCGCCGCTCTCGTAGGGCGGCGACGACGCGTACGACACGACGAGCGGCCGGTCGCCCTCGCTCGACGGACCCGAGAAGTCGACGTAGTAGGCGTCGCTCCACGACGCGGCGACCTTCACCTGGTTGTCAACGAGCGCCGACCAGTAGTCAGGCCAGCCGTCACCGTAGGCGGCGATCGTCGCGAGCAGGAACGCGAGTCCCGGCGACGACGAGTTCGCCGCCTCGACGACGAGCAGCCCCTCGTAGACCGGGTCGATCAGGTCGTCGAGGGTCACGGGCTCGGCGATACCCGCAGAAGAGAACCACTCGTGGTCGACGTTGACGCACACGTCACCCGAGTCGATCGGGGTGAGGTACTCCCCGCCGGAGCCGTCGGGAAGCAGGTACTGCGCCTCGGCATCCGTCAGATCGCCCGAGACATACTCCTCGAGCACGCCGTTCGACGCCGCACGCGACGCGAAGGTGTTGTCGATACCGAACACCACATCGCCGAGCGGCGAGTCCTTCGTGAGCACCAGCTTGTTGACGAGCTCGCCCGCGTCGCCGCCCGACTGCACATCGACGACAACACCGGTGGCTTCGGTGAACTGCTCAAGGGTGCCCTCGCTCAACACGAACGAGTCATGCGTGACGAGCACCAGCGTGACGGGTGCGTCTTCCGGCGCGGTGCAACCCGCGAGCAGAACGGTGGATGCGGCAATCGCCGCGATGAGGATGTTGCGTTGCACTTTTCGTGCCCTTTCGATCGGTGAAGGGGCACGGGCGGACGAAGTGTCCTGAGAAGGCCTCCCTGCGCCGGCATGATCCGGATCAGGTTCGACGGTCGAAGCTTGGATCGCTTCCTCTCAGCCCGGCATACCGGACTCCCGTGTTCGCGACGAGCCTATCAACCCGAATCGTGGCGGAGGTCAGCCGGCCCACGCGGACGGGCCGACGCCGCCGCCCTTGAGTGATTTCAGGTGCTGCTGGCGCATCAGCTTGCCGAGCGGGTAGATCGCCGAGAAGACGACCATCGGCGCTCGCAGGGCGGGGTTGAAGATGTTGTGGCGGTCGTAGGTCTTCTCCCACCGCATCACGTACCGGAGGTAGTCCTTGGGGTTCGCGTCGAGGCGGCGGGCCGACATCCCTGACACCATCTTCGAGCCGTAGACGATTTTGTGGCCGCGGTCGAAGAGATGGATGCCGAGGTCGAGGTCTTCGTGCATTTCGTCGTCGGCGTCGTTGCAGACGTGGTCACGGATGTCGTGCCACGCGCTCGCCCGGATCGCCATGTTGCTGCCGAACACGAAGTGATACTCCTTCGTGAGTTTCAGCAGCGCGCGGCGCATGTTGTCATCCGCTCGAGCCCCGAAGCGCCGCAGCGGCATGTCGTAGTAGATCATCGGCCCGGTCGCCGCACCGACGCTCGGGTCGGTGAACAGCCGTCGCACCTCCTGCACCCCCGTCTGCTGCTGTTGATCCCGCTCTTCGGCAT
>CAZCEE010000094.1:0-7898 GCA_964497165.1 uncultured Schumannella sp.
CAGCCCCGGAAACACCGGCGGGTAGGCCAGATCGTCGGTCTCGACCTCGTCGATATCCGCCGGCCCGGTGGGCGCCCCCGCCGCCGCCTCGTCCTCGACCGAGTTGGCAACCGCGTTGAGTTCGGCGAGCGCGGCGTCTGCCACATCCCGAGGCACCGAGCGCAACGCGGCCACAGCCTCCTCGCCGAGGATCGCCTCGGGCGGCACCCACACGGTGTGAGCCACGCCGTTCTCATCGATCCACATGCTGCCGCCCTCTTCCTGTTCTGGTCACTTCACGATGAAGTGTCGGATGTGCTTGACGACACCGTTGCGGATCACGGTAACGGTGATGTCAGCTCCGCCGTATTTGCCGGTTCTCACCTGGGGCACCACCACTTCGTTACCGCGCGCACGCATCCGTTCCGCGTAGCGGTTGGCCTGCCCTCTGATGTCGGAGACGCTGTTGCCGTAGGTGCGCGACTGCCGGGTGTTGTCGGTGAACCGGGGCGGGGGGTTGCCGCCCGATCCCCCCGAACTGCCACCGCTTCCGCCGGACTCGTTCATCAGCACGCCGAGCGACGCGATGGTCGCGCCCGCCGCCGTGGCGATGACGAACGACCCGGTCACGGTGGGCACGAGCACGGCGCCGCCGCCCACGATGCCGACCACCGCGAACGGCGGGAAGATGAAGAACGACCCGATGATGAGCGCGATGCCGAGCACGAGCAGGGCGTCAGAGATCGCGTCGAGCACGTGGAAGGTCGAGACGATGGATGCCGACGGGTCGCGTTCGACGACCGCGAGCCCGAGCATCAACAGCCCGCCGACGAGCGACGCGACAGCGGTCGCGAACCGGGCCTGCAGCCGCAGCCGCCGCTCGTGCAGGCTGGGCTCGACGATGGCCCGCAACTCAAACCACAGCGGGCGGAACTGCATGACCGTGAGCACGCCGCCCGCGATCAGGCCCGCCACCAGCAGCCAGAGCCCCACCTGCGAGTTCATGACCTGTTGCAGGCCCATCGTCGCGGGGAACGCGCCGATCACGAGATAGGCCACCGCGGGCAGCAGCGCGACTGCCCAGATGATCACCTTCGCCGAGCGCAGCACCCGCCAGGCGAACCGCGGGAACGTTCGCTTGACGGCATCCCGCCACAACTGCACGGCATCCCGACGCGGCAGGCCGGCCGCGCGGGAGAGCTGCGCGACTTCGGTCGCGACGCCGTCACGCAGGTGCGGGTCGGTCTCACCCGCGGTGAGGGCCGCCATCGCGGCGCGGCGACTGAGTACGACCTGCCAGACGACCCAGGTGCTCCACGGGAATCCGCCGAACGCTGACTTGAGAACTGGCAGCGGATTGAGCGGCGTCGGGGGCTCGCCCGGGAGCAGCACCTGGGGTGAGGCCCGTCTGCCCCGCACCTGGATCACCCGATCGGCCGCCACCGCGCCGAGCAGCGCGACGACCAGGATCCACGAGAGTTGCGAGCCGACCCACGCGAGCAGGTCGCTGCCCCATCCAGCATCCGGAATCTGGATGCGCATGTTGTAGTTGGCGTGGTCGAGCGAGGCGAGCAGCAGCGGCAGCAGGCCGAGCAGCCGCCGTGGCCCCTTCCATCGGGCGAACCAGGCGATGCCGACGCCGGCGAGCGCCGTCCACACCAGGTGCTGGATGCTGCTGTCGCCCGAGCCGAGGAACTCGTCGATGACGACCGGGGCCGGCTGCCACGTGAACAACGCCTCCCAGAGGTTCGGCACCCGCACGAGGCCGAACAGGCCGCCGTCGACGACGAACTGGCCCCCGTAGTCGCCGGCCATCCTGCCGAGCCGCGCAAAACGCAACGCGGCCTCGAGCAGCTCGAACCCCATCCCGAGCGCGGCGCCGTACAGCAGGTGGTCGGTGTAGCCGAGCTGCTTCTGGATGCGCGGACGCCACCACATCAGCAGCAGCAGCGGCGCGACCTTGAAGATCTCTTCGATGAACGGGTCGACCGTCCACGCCGCGAAGCGCTGGATGTCGTAGACGGGGATCGAGGTGAGTGCGGCCGCGATTCTGGTCCAGGCGAACTGGATCGCGACGGTGGCGAACCCGCAGACCAGGAAGCCGACCGCGATGCCCTGCAGCAGGGTGGTGATGCGCAGCGAGCGCCCCCACGACCCCAGCACCGCCAGTTGCGTCACCGACACGACGGCGGCGATGACCATCAACAGCAGCACGGCTCACCCCCCGAAACTTGCGGCGCCTGAACCTGACTCACTTTAGCTACGGATTCGTGGCGGGATACTAGGAAGGTCTGCTTTCAGTCCCGCCAGGAAAACCGCGGCGAGTACCCGAGCACTTCGCGGGCATGATCGATCCCCAGTAGCGTCTCGTGTTCCCCAAGCTCCCGCCGAACCTCGACGCCGGGAAAGTACTCCGCCATCAACGAGGCACTCGAGCGCTCCATCACGGTGTCGGCCGCCGCGATGATGAACCGGTCGAACCCGGGGCGGCCGGCATCCAGGGCGCGCAGGACCGCCTGCGCACCGTCGCGGGCGTCGATGTAGCCCCACAGGTTCCACTTGCGGCTCGCCGGGTCGCTCTGGAAGGCGGCGAACCCGGGGTAGTCGTCGGGGGTCATCACGTTCGAGAACCGCAGCGCGGTGATCGAGAGGTCGGCATCCCAGCGCACGACCTTGCGGGCGAGCTCCTCTTCGAGGTGCTTGGTGAGTGAGTAGATGCTCTCGGGGCGGGTGTCGTACTGCTCGTCGACCGGCGCGTAGGGCGGGTCGATTGCGAACGGCAGGCCGAGCAGCGTCTCGCTCGAGGCGAAGACGACGCGGCGGATGCCCGCCTTGCGCGCCCCGTGGATGACGTTGAAGGTCGCGAGCATGTTGTTGCGGAACGTCGCCACGTCGGTTTCGATCCCCGGCGCCGGAACGGCACCCAGGTGCACGACGCCGTCGAGTCCGCGGTGCCGTTCGTCGATGCCGCTGAGGGCGTCGAAGACCGACCCCGAGTCGGTGAGGTCGATGCGGGTGAACCCGGGGCGGCGGGGCCCGACCTGGTCGAGGGCGACGACGTCGTGGCCGGCCTCCCGCAGTTCGTGTTCGACGACGGCGCCGAGTTTGCCGTTCGATCCGGTGAGCGCGAGTTTCATCAAGGTCTCCTCGTTGGATGCTCGGGTCACGCTACACGGGGCCGTCTGCGGCCCCCGTCAACGCGAACCGCACCCTCGTGCGTCGTGAGGGCATGAAGACATCCGCTCTCGCCCTCGCTGCCGCGCTGGCTGCCGCACTGGTCGCGCTCACCGCCTCGCCTGCCGCGGCCGCTGCGGCGCCGATCACGCTCTCTGACCCCCAGCCGTTCTACAACACCCCGTTCACCGTCTCGAGCGCCTGCGACCCGGGGGAGTCGTACGTGGTGCAGTTGCGCTACACGATCGGCGGCCCCGCGTACCAGAACCTCGCGGGGGTGGCGGATGCCGGCACCGGCGCCATCAGCCAGGCCGCGTTCGTGCCGTGGTCGGGAACCTTCTCGAGCCCCGGCAACCCGCTCGATGTGATCGTGTTCTGCTCGCCCGACCTGACGGATCCGTACTACCCGGCTGTCGCCGACCCGAGTGACCAGGCCAACCTCTCGACGACGTTCGGGGATGCCGCCCTCGCGATCACCGTCACCGGGGATGCGCACGCCGGATCCGACCTCGCCGTCTCGGGTGCGGGCTGCACCGCCGGAGAAAGCGTGCTGCTGCGCACCTGGCCGACCGCGGGCGGCGACTCCGTCGAGCGCACGATCACCGCCGACGGTGCTGGTGGCTTTGCCGGGGAAGCGATCGGCATCGCGCCGACGGTCGCCGTTGGATCGAGCCTTGGGGTCGCGTACTTCTGCGGCGGTGTCACGACCCTTGAGCCGTGGCACTACGCCTTCAGCTATCTGACGACTCTCGCGGTGCCCGCGCCTCCAGCTCCACCCGCTGCCCCGGCCGCCCCGGCTGCCCCGGAACTGCCGTCCGCTGCCGTCGATGAACTCGCGGCGACCGGGCCGGTCACTGCCGAAGTGCTTCCGCTCGCGCTCGTGCTGCTCCTTGGCGGTGCTGTGGCACTCCGGCTCAGTCGACCGATCCGACCGTGGTTGGTACCGTAGAGACACACCCCCGGACGCTTCGGCTACCGGGTACGGGGCCCCGCAAGGGGCCCCTGTTTTGTCGGCGCCACCGAGCAGCTACGGCTGCCGCCTTTCGGCGGAGTCGAGGGCCAGTCGAAGCCGCGCGAGCCCCTCGGCTGCGTCGTCGAGGGGCGCAGCGATCGACGGGTCTATTACGGTGCGGCCGATCGCGTTGCGAACGCGCTGAAAGTCGCGCATCGAGTAGACCGTGAAGTCGTCGCTTCGGCGGATGAGGGTCGAGAGAATAACGAGATCCTGCACGTGTCGCTTCCATCGAGGGTCATTGACGATCTCAAGGGCCGCGGCTTTCGCGGCAATCGCGCCCACGAGCGTGGGCCGCGGAACCTCGCCAGTTGCGCCGGCGACGATCACCGTGACGCGCTCCGTTCTGTTGAGTGCTCCCTGGGCGCCCGGTGCTGCGATAGTCGGTCCGCCGCCCGCACCGGCCCGTGATGCCGCGCGCTCGCCGAGGTGTCGAGGGATCAACACGTCGATGACGGCCAGGTCACGGATCCATCGGTGTTGCAGTCCGTAACCAGAGCGGGCGTCTGGTGCGAAGCCGATGGCGACGAGCGCTTCCGTGAACGTGCGCAGCATGTCTGGATGCGCGCGCACGTCGAGGGCCGCGTCACCATCGTCAGTCGGTCGTGACGGCGAAGCGCCTCTTTCGCGGCAATGGAGATGAACCAGCTGTCCGCCGACGAGCGTCCAACCGGCGTCTACCCTCTGACCGAGCTCGATGAGTGCCCACCAGGCTTGAGTCTGGGCCGCCGACATCGGCGGGAAGACGACCGGAGTCATTCGATCCTCGCCAGGAGATCGATGACGCGGCCGTCTTCTCGTGGGCCGTTCCAGTCCGCGAGGTCGGCGATGACAAGGCCGAGATGTGCCCTAGCCTCGCGTCTTTCGGGGCCGCCGCGGTGAATCACGACGTTTCCCTTCGGGTCGGGCAGCAGGAGGTAGTCGGCTTGCACCTCGGAGAGCTGGGAGCCGTCGCGTAGCCACACCTCCGCAACTTCGCCGGAGGCGAGCCCTGATCGCGGATCTGAGACACCAGAGGGAAGCACGCGAGGATCCTTGAGCACGTCACCGACATCAACCGGCTGCGCCCGAAACGCGAGCCGTTCCCCGCGCAGCCGCAGCCAGGATGCCAGCAGCTCGGGAGCCCCCTCGTCTGCGCCGAGAAGTCGGTCTCGATACCTCAGAAGGCGGTCGGCCCGAACGGCAGGCAGGTCGGGGTTTGGGGAGTCGCCGCTCAACACCTCGACCAGCGCCCATGCCATAGGCGGCGACATCGGTCGCCCGAGGTGTCGACGTACGACGAACGCGGCATCATCGACGACCCATTGCCGCGACCCGATGCGATGGCCGGGAAGCTCACCGTCGCGCAAGAGCTGGCGGACGCGTTGCGCGCTGACTCCGCGCCACGCGGCATACTCGTCGACAGAAGGAGTCATGTCACAACTATTTCGTTAACGAAACTCTTGTGTCAAGGACCGAGCAGCCTAAATTGTCTAGTGTGATTAGATGTCACCACGTCTAGTCTAGATAGACAGAGCCAAGTCCCGAGTGAGATCGAGGAGGCCAACTCATGAGCGACTACAACGTCATCGTGACCCGCGAAGGCAAATGGTGGATGGTGCACATCCCCGAGATCGACGGTCTCACTCAGGCGCGTCGACTCGAAGAAGCCCCCAGGATGGCCCGGGAGTACATCGCCGTCACGCTCGACCTTCCCCTGAGTCAGGTCTCCGTTTCGGTTTCGGTGATCGACGTCGACGGGGTCAACGTCACGGCCGAGGTCGAGAGGATCGAAGCCGAACGCGCCGAGGCTGAGGCCGCCCGAGAGCGTGTTGCGGAAGACATCCGCGGCCTCGCCCGAACGCTCGCCCGCAAGAACGTTCCCGTACGGGACATCGGGGCGATTCTCGGCGTCTCGCACCAGCGGGCACACCAGCTCGCCGGCTGACCTCTGAGGACTATCGCTTGTGGACGAGCTGAAGCCGATGCACAACCCGCCTCACCCCGGCGACTTCATTTCCGGGGTGTACCTAGAGCCGTTCGGTGTGAGCCAGCGGGAACTCGCCGAGCATCTCGCTGTGTCGTCGTCGACGCTGGCCCGGGTGCTGAGCGGCGCGAGTCGGGTGACTGCCGAGATGGCGCTGCGGTTGTCGAAAGCGCTCGGGCGCAGTGCCGAGAGCTGGCTTGCGATGCAGGATGCGCACGATCTGTGGGTTGCGCGGCAGAATCTCGACCTCGGGCCGGTGCAGCCGCTCGCGTTTGCGTCCGCTTGACGTGGGGTCTCGACACGCGCGCCGCTTCGCGGTGCGCTACTCGACCACCGAGGGTCAGGCCTCGCCGAGGGTGTCGCGCAGCAGCGACGTTCCGTGGTTGGCCACCGGGACGCCGCGGTAGAGCCCGACCTGCAGGATCACCTCGCGGATCTCTTCGCGGGTGAGGCCGTTGGTGATCGCCGCACGGAAGTGCATCGGCACTTCCTCCCAATACCCCGCGGTCATCAGCGCCGTGAGGGTCACGATCGAGCGCGAGCGGCGGTCGAGGCCGGGCCGTGACCAGATGTCGCCCCAGGCGACGCGGGTGATGTAGTCCTGAAAGTCGGCGTTGTCGGGGTTCACGTTGGCGACGGCGCGATCCACGTGCTCGTCACCGAGAACGGAACGACGCACCTTCATCCCCTGCTCGCGACGTTCGTCGTCAGACAGACTCACAGTGGCACCTCCGACAGCAGAATCGCAGCCACCTCGGCCGGCTTTTCGACGGGCGCCAGATGCGACGCCCCCGCAATCACGTGGAACGAACCCGTTCGCGCCGACGCCGCAGCCTCTTCGGCCGACGCCAGCGGGAAGATCGGGTCGACCTCACCAGCGATCACGGTCAGCGGCATCGCCAGGTCACGCACTCGCGCACGATAGTCGGCGGCGCCCAACGCTTCGGCGCAGAGGGCGTAGCTCTCGTCGTCGATATCCAGCAGGTCGAGCAGCAACGGGGAAGCGACGGTAGGCGAGTCGTCGATGAACCCGGGGGCGAACCACCGCGACGCTGAACCCTGCACGAGTGAGGGGGTGCCCGACGCTCGAACGGAAGCCGCCCGCTCCGCCCAGCCTTCGGCAGTCCCGAGGCGCGGCAGCGAGCAGATCATCGTCGTCGCGACGACTCGCTCGGGGGCTCGCAGCCCGACGGCCAGCGACACGAGACCGCCGAGCGAGATACCCGCCACCGCGAAGCGACCGAGGCCGACATCATCCGCTGCTCTCAGCACGCCCTCGGCGATCTCATCCACCGTGAACCCGTCGACCGCGGCGGGCGAGACGCCGTGGCCCGGCAGGTCCCACCCGAAGAGCGGATGCCGGTCGGCGAGCAGCGGCCGCACCTCATCCCAGACGCGCGCGACGCGGGTGCCGAGCGACGGCCCGAGCAGGAACGGCAGGCCGCCGCCCCCCGTCGCAAGAGGCACCAAGCGGATGTCGGGAACGGTCACGTGAGCTCCTCCTCAACGGCGACCAGCAGTCGGTCGAGTAGCTTGTCGGCCGAGCCCAAGTAGTTGGCCGGCACAGCGTCGGCAGGCGAGGCGGGCCCCGACGCGAACTTCCGACGTTCGGCGAGCAGATCGTCGGCGGATCCTCTGACGTGCGCGGCGATGACCGACGGATACACCCGCAGCCCTTCGGCGAGTTCCAGCGCCGTCGCGGCGGCACCGCCGGCGACGCGCAACAGGTCGCGGAACGGCGCCCACTCGGCGTGCCAGGCGCCGTCG
>CAZCEE010000095.1:0-7887 GCA_964497165.1 uncultured Schumannella sp.
TACATCTTGGTGAGCTCGCGGCAAACGGCTGCCCGCCGCTCGGGACCGAACGCGGTCGCGAGGTCGGTCAGTGCGTCGCCGATGCGATGCGGCGACTCGAAGAAGACGAGGGTGCG
Organism: uncultured Schumannella sp.; assembly: GCA_964497165.1. GTDB lineage: Bacteria > Actinomycetota > Actinomycetes > Actinomycetales > Microbacteriaceae > Pseudolysinimonas_A. The sequence continues at coordinate 117 of CAZCEE010000095.1, forward strand.
GGTTTCGGCGGCGAGCGGGCGCAGCGCGGCGACGCGCCCCTTGCGCGGCAGGAACCCTTCGAAGGCGAACCTGTCGGTCGGCAGGCCGGAGAGCGCGAGTGCGGTGAGCACCGCGCTCGGTCCCGGCAGCGCCGTCACGGTGACCCCGGCCTCGATCGCCGCGGCGACGAGCGCGTAGCCCGGATCGCTCACGGTCGGCATGCCGGCATCGGACAGCACGAGCACATCCTCGTTGCGGGCGAGTTCGACCAGTTCGGCAGCACGTTCCCGCTCGTTGTGCTCGTGGAGGGCGATGAGCTTCGGGCGGTTCTCGATCCCCAAACCGCGCAACAGTTGCACCGTGACCCGGGTGTCTTCGGAGGCGATCGTGCCGACACGCTCGAGCGTCTCCACGAGGCGCCGGGACGCGTCGCCGAGATTGCCGATCGGCGTCGCCCCGAGAATGATCACGCCCCCATTGTCGCGCGTCGCTTTCCGTTTTCAGGAAGGTGGGGTGCGGATGTAGGCGGGTGAGGCTGCCGACCGGACTCCTGTCGACATCCGCCCCAGTAGTTCCTGAAAACGGATAGGCGACCTCACGCCTACGATTCTGGGATGACGTTGCTCGAGCTGCCGGGATCGCGGCTCGACGACTGGTGGGGCCGGATGCAGAGCACCGAAGCCGCCCGGCGGGCGTGGCGGTGGGGCGGCCCGATCGTCGTCACCGCGGTGGCTGCAGCCACCCGGTTGATCGGGCTCGGGCATCCCGAGGTGCTGGTTTTCGACGAGACCTATTACGTCAAAGACGCCTACACGCTCTCCCAACTCGGCTACGAGGGCAGTTGGCCCGCCGACGCGAACACGGCCTTCAACGCGGGCGACCCGTCGGCCTTCCTCACCGGGGCATCATTCGTCGCGCACCCGCCGCTGGGCAAGTGGATCATCGCGGCCGGGATGGCGGTGTTCGGTGCCGAGGACCCGGTCGGATGGCGCATCTCAGTGGCGATCATCGGCATCCTGCTCGTCGTTCTCACGATGGGCCTGGCGCACCTGCTGTTCGCGCGCCCCCTGCTGACGGTGATCGCCGGTGGGCTGCTCGCGATCGACGGCAACGCGATCGTATTGAGCCGGGTCGCGCTGCTCGACACGATGCTCGCATTTTTCGCCCTCCTCGGGGTGCTGTTCGTCGTCCTCGACCGGGGGTTCGCGAAACGCCGGCTGGCTGCCCACGTCGCGGCCCGCGGCACGACGGGCTGGGGTCCGACCCTCGCCTGGCGGCCGTGGCTGCTCGCCGCCGCCGTCGCCTTCGGCCTCGCGACCGGCGTGAAGTGGAGCGGTCTCTACTTCCTCGCGATCTTCGGCGTCTACGTCGTCGTCGGCGAACTGCTGCTGCGGCGGCAGGCGGGCATCGAGTTCTGGGCGACCGGCGGCATCCTGAAGCAGGCGCCTGTCACCTTCCTGCTGCTCGTCCCCCTCGCTGCCGCCGTCTACCTCGCGACCTGGGTCGGCTGGTTCGCCACCGCCGACGGCTACCACCGGCGGTGGATCGAAGGCGGCGGCGAGGCGTGGACCGGGGTGCTCTCCTGGGTGCCGACGGCGTTCCAGAACTGGTGGCACTACGAGACCGCCGTGTACAACTACCACGTCGGCGAGAACAGCCCGCACGGCTACCAGTCGAACCCGCTCACCTGGCTGTTCCTGGTGCGGCCGACGAGCATGTACTACCAGGGGCTCTCGAACGGCAACGTCGAGACGATCCTCGACATCGCCAACCCGCTCATCTGGTGGGCGGCGACCGCGGCCGCCTTCTATCTCGTCGTGCGGGTGGTGCTGCGGCTGCGACGACGCGAGTCCGTGGCGACCGAGGCGCTCATCCTCACCGGCCTCGCCGCCGGCTACCTGCCGTGGCTCATGTACCTCCACCGCACGGTGTTCAGCTTCTACACGATCGCGTTCGAACCGTACCTGATCCTCGCGCTCACCGCCGCGCTCGGGATACTGCTGGGCACCGCCGCCGACCCGGAGTCCCGGAGAGGCGTCGGCATCCGCGCGGTCGGCATCTTCCTCGGGGTGTGTGCCGCGCTGAGCCTGTTCTTCTTCCCGATCTGGACGGGGATGTCGGTGCCCGATTGGTTCTTCCGCATCCACCTGTGGCTGCCCTCCTGGTTGTGAGAAATCTGTAACACGCCGGGAACATGACACGTCCTAGACTCTCGGGCGGGGGGGAATCCATCTCGAGACAGGACCCCCCATGGCGCGACGTCGCACTGCCGCAGGCCTCGCCGCGCTGATCGCCCTCAGCGGCACACTGGTTTTTGCTGGCGCGATCGCCGCCAACGCCGACTCGGTGATCGAGTTCACCTCCCCCGCTGACGGGGCCGTCATCGCCGCGACGACGTCGCCGATCACCTTCACCGGCACGACGACGAACACCGACTACACCCAGACCATCGACGTCTGGAACTACAGCAGCGGCTCGCCCGACTCCCTCTGTACCGGGATGGACCCGTCGAGCGGAATCTGGTCGTGCGAATCGTCGCTCAGTCCCGGCTTCAAGGACATCCGCGTCTTCCAGGGGCCGAACTCCGACACCCTGCTCTTCGAGCTGCGGCTCCCCACCCTCAACGTGACCGGCCCGGCCGTGGTTGCCGCCGCCAGCACGGTCGACCTCACGGGCAACGGCGGTTATTTCGGTGCCTTGGTCTACGCCGAGGTGACGAACCCCGCCCTCCCGGCCCTCAACTGCACTGATGCCGTCGTCACCGACGGGTCGTGGACCTGCGACATCCCCTTCGACGCCGAACTGACGCCCGATACCGACGTCACCGTCACGGTCACCCAGAGTTACGGTGCCGCCATCTCGCAGCCCGTCACCCACACCTTCCACGTCGCGGCCGCACCGCCGGCAGCGGTGACGATCGACTCCCCGACCGACGGCTTCGCCTACACCTGGGATGCCGGCATCTTCGCGTCGATCAGCGGTCGCGCGCCGCTCGGCAACCCCGTCGACGTCCTGGTCGACGCCGCTCCCGTCTGCACCGGGCTGGCGGTCGACGCCTACGGGCAGTGGGACTGCGGTTCCCTCCACCTCGATCCGGGCGCGCACACCATCGTCGCCCAACAACTCCTCGACACCGACACCGCGAACGTCGACGTCGAGGTGCCCGCACCGGATATCTTGGGGCTCCCGCTCTTCGCCCAGCAGGGCGACGACGAATACACGATCAACGGCAACTACGGTTTCGACGGCTATCTCGTACATCTTCAGATCGACGGCGACGAAGTATGCAGGAGTTGGGTGTTCGAAGGCACCTGGTCGTGCTATTACCTCGATGTGAGCGACCTGACCCTCGGCGATCACACGGTGACGGTGTGGCAAGCCCCGTTCGACCCCGATATCATCGTCACCTCGCAGACCGCGAACCACACGCTCACGATCCAAGTTCCGGATTCCGCTCCGACCCTCAACTGCTCGTTCTCGCCGGGCGGAGGCTTCTCTGCCACGAGCCCGCAGCAGCTCGAGGCGCTCTCGATCTACCAGCTTTTCGAAGCCGAAATCAGCATGGGTGGATCGGTGCTGGCCCACCAGGGCTATTGCAACGGCAGCCCGGGAGCGACGTTCCCCGAAGGAACCGAGTTCTTAAACAGCTCGGTCGCCGCCTGCGACGGAGACTGCGACCCCGCGAGCATCACCGTCGGCAGCCTCGCGCCGGGTGACTACGAGGTCTATCACCGGATCTCGGACGGCTACCAGAGCCCCGGCGTGAGCTACGAGTCACACAGTTACGTGTTCACCATCCCCGAAGCGCCGACCATCGGCAACGCGGCGAGCACGACGAACAGCGTGATCCTCAGCGGCGGCGCAACTCCCGGCGACGCGATCCGGGTCGTACGCAGCAACGGCACCAACCTCTGCACGACGACGACGACCGGAGCCGGCACCTGGGTGTGCGCCTTCCCGAAGTCGTCGGCGTCGACCGCTCGCGCGATCGCGGTCGACGCTCCGTCGGGAGGCATGTCGGCCTACTCGTCGTCGCGCAACATCCCGATCTTCGTCGCGGCACCCACCGCCGAGCCCACTCTCCCGACACTCCCGACCCTGGTGACCTGGTTCCTCGAGTTCGGCGGTGACCTGTCGAACCTCAAGCCCGGCGACACCTTCACCCTCAACGTGTCGGGCATGCCGGAGGGCACCGAGATCGAGGTCTGGATGCACTCGACGCCGCAGTTGATCGGCACGGCGACCGGCACCGGCGCTCCGATGCAACTGCAGCTCACCGTCCCTGACGACATCGAGTCGGGTCCACACGAGATCGAAATGGTCGCGGTGACTCCGCTCGGCACGAACTACTTCTTCACGAGTGACGCGATGGTGATCGGCGGCGTCGAGCCGGCCGAGGTTCCCGAGGACGAGTCCGCCACCGAGGAGGCGGGCACGTCCGGCGGGGGCAGCGGCCCGGGCGACCGCAGCGATCCTGCGGCCCCGAGTGCACTCACCGACTCGATCGCTCCCGTGGCGCAGATCCTCGACAACCCGATCACGATCGCCGTCGCGGGCGGACTCGCCCTCGCGCTGCTGTTCCTGGTCGCGCTGCCGACGGAGCTGCTCAACTCGTCGCTGTCGTCGAACAGCTCCCGCCTCGGACGCGTCTACGGCACCGTCGACCGGGCGCTGACTCGAGCACAGGACTGGCTCATCCGCTTCACCCGCTCGCGCGCCATCGCCGCGGGGCTCCTGGTGGTGATCGTCGCGATCATCTACGGCTTCGTCGACCCGAACTTCGGCTTCGACGTCGTGTCGCTGCGACTCGTGTTGTCGCTCGGGATCGCCTTCTTCATCCTGAGTTTCGTGGCGTCGTGGATCTCAGGCATCATCATCCGCCGCGCCTGGGGCGCGATCGGCGTCGTCGCGATGCAGCCGACGATCATCCTGTTCGCCGTCGTCGGCGTCATCGTCGCGCGCATCCTCGAGTTCTCGCCCGGCTTCCTCGTCGGTGTCGCGATCGGGCTCGAGCTGCTCCAGGCGAGCAAGCACGTGACGGCGCGAGCCGTGTTCGTGCAGATCGGTGTCGTCACGGGGCTCGCGCTGGCGGCATGGATCGTCTACTCGCTGTTCACGCCGGGCGACGACTTCATCGGAATGCTCGTCGACGACACGATGGTCGCGGTGACCGCAGAGGGTCTCACGGGTGCGCTCATCGCGGTGTTCCCGCTGAAGTTCCTCGACGGCCGCGAACTGTGGGAGGTGTCGAAGCGCCTCTGGGCGGCGGCTTTCCTGCTCGTGGCGGCGGCGTTCGCACTGCTCGTGCTGCCGACGGCGATCGAAGGAACCGACGTCGCCGACTACGGCGTCTGGCTCATCGTCTTCGCGGTATTCGGACTCATCTCGCTCGCGGTGTGGCTCGTCTTCGTGCGGGCCGACAAGCGGGCGGCGGAGGCCGAGCGGGCGAAGGTCGATGCGTAGCCGGACGTAGCACGCGGCAACACCCCAGCCGTGCGGCGATAACCTGGCCGGATGCCAGATTCACCTTCCGCTGACGCAAGCCCCGCCGAAACGCACGCCGACCGCAACTACGGGTTCAAGACGCGCGCCATCCACGCCGGCAACATCCCCGACGCGGTGAGCGGGGCGCGGGCGCTGCCGATCTACCAGTCGAGCGCGTTCGTCTTCGACGACACCGCGGATGCCGCCGCCCGCTTCGCGCTGCAGAAGTACGGCAACATCTACAGCCGGCTGGCGAACCCGACGGTCGCGTCGTTCGAGGAGCGCATCGCGAGCCTCGAGGGCGGCCTCGGCGCCGTGGCGACGGCATCCGGTCTCGGTGCGGAGTTCATCACCTTCGCGTCCCTCGCCGGCGCCGGAGACCACATCGTCTCGGCGGCGTCCCTCTACGGCGGCTCGGTCACCCAGCTCGACGTGACGCTGCGCCGCTTCGGGGTCGACACGACGTTCGTCGCCGGCACCACCCCCGACGACTACGCGGCGGCGATCACCGACAAGACGAAGCTCATCTTCACCGAGTCGATCACCAACCCGTCGGGCGACATCGCCGACCTGGAAGGGCTCGCCGAGGTCGCGCACGCCCACCACCTGCCGCTCATCGTCGACTCGACCGTCGCGACCCCCTACCTGAACCGTCCGATCGAGTGGGGAGCGGATGTCGTCATCCACTCGGCCACGAAGTTCCTGGGCGGTCACGGCACCACCCTCGGCGGCGTCGTCGTCGAGTCGGGCCGGTTCCACTGGGCGAACGAGCGCTTCCCGCTGTTCGACACCGAGGTTGCTCACTACGGCGGACTCAACTGGCACGGCAACTTCGGCGAGTACGCGTTCCTCACCCGACTGCGCGCCGAGCAGTTGCGTGACATCGGCCCGGCCCTTGCGCCGCACTCGGCGTGGCTGCTCGCGCTCGGCGTCGAGACGCTGCCGTACCGGATGCAGGCGCACGTCGACAACGCCCGCACCGTGGCCGAGTGGCTGGATGCCGATCCGCGCATCGACTTCGTCAACTGGGCCGGCCTGCCGCAGCACCCGCACTTCGAGCGCGCGAAGAAGTACCTGCCGAAGGGCCCGGGCTCGGTGTTCTCGTTCGGGGTGAAGGGTGGGCGCGCCGCCGGCCAGACCTTCATCGAGAGCGTCAACCTCGCCTCGCACCTCGCCAACATCGGCGACGCGAAGACCCTCGTCATCCACCCCGGCTCGACCACGCACGCGCAGCTCAGCGAACAGCAGCTCGTGGATGCCGGCGTGCAGCCGGGCCTCGTGCGCATCAGCGTCGGCATCGAAGATGTCGAGGACATCATCGACGACCTCGACCAAGCGCTCGCAGCGGCAGTCAGAGGAGAATAGGGACATGAGCACTGCGACCGCAGAAGTAGGTCTCGAGACCGTTCACCTGACGAACGGCCTCACCTGCGACATCCCGGCCTCCTCGCCGCTCGCGAAGCTGCTGAAGTCGAAGCGCACCTGGGTCGGCCCGTCGGCGCAGGACCGCCTGAAGATCCTGCAGAAGGCGAAGACGGTCGCGATCGTCGGCGCCTCGCCCAACCCGGCGCGCTCGTCGTTCTTCGTCGCCACGTACCTCAAGCAGTCGAGCGACTACGAGCTGTTCTTCGTCAACCCGAATGCCGACGAGATCCTCGGCCAGAAGGTCTACAAGTCGCTCGCCGACCTGCCGGTCGTGCCCGACATCGTCGACGTGTTCCGCAAGGGCAGCGACATCCCGTCGGTCATCGACGACGTCGTCGCGATCGGCGCGAAGACCATCTGGGTGCAGCTCGGCATCTGGAACGAAGAGGCCGCGTACTACGGCGAGTCGAAGGGACTCACCGTCGTCATGGACCGTTGCATCAAGGTCGAGCACGCCCGCTTCCACGGCGGCCTGCACCTGCTCGGCTTCGACACCGGCCAGATCACCGCGCGCAAGACCCTCCGCTAGAAAGCTCCTCTATTCGCGACTTTTCGCGCGGATCGAGCGCTCGGCTCCGCGAAAAGTCGCGGATGACGGAGTGTGACACCGCGGCGTGTGCGATGCGGGATGCGCGGTTACCGTGGCTCGCATGGCCACCACGCTCACCTCACCGCTCGTTTCCGCACAGTGGCTCGCCGACCACCTGGGTGCCGACGACCTCGTCGTCGTCGACGCCTCGGTCATCTCGTACACCCAGCCGAACGGCAAGCCGGGCTCGCTGAGCGGTCACGAGCAGTACATCGCCGAAGGTCACGTCCCCGGCGCCATCTTCGCCGACCTGATCGAGGAGTTCTCCGACCCCGACGGTCGCTTCCCGTTCA
>CAZCEE010000096.1:0-7885 GCA_964497165.1 uncultured Schumannella sp.
GCCTGAGCGATGATGAACTCGTCTTCCTCACTGGCGGTGAGGTAGTCGATCGTCTCGGAGACCTTGCCCTTGTTGACGCGGCGGTACGGGGTCTCGATGAAGCCGAACGAGTTGATGCGGGCGAACGACGCGAGCGAACCGATGAGGCCGATGTTCGGGCCTTCCGGGGTCTCGATCGGGCACATGCGGCCGTAGTGCGACGGGTGAACGTCGCGCACCTCGACGCCGGCACGCTCACGGGACAGACCACCCGGGCCGAGGGCCGAGAGACGCCGCTTGTGCGTCAGGCCCGCGAGCGGGTTGTTCTGGTCCATGAACTGGCTGAGCTGCGACGTTCCGAAGAACTCCTTGATGGCGGCGACGACGGGGCGCACGTTAATCAGGGTCTGCGGGGTGATCGCTTCGATGTCCTGCGTGGTCATGCGCTCGCGCACCACCCGCTCCATGCGGGACAGGCCGGTGCGCACCTGGTTCTGGATGAGCTCGCCGACCGCGCGGATGCGACGGTTGCCGAAGTGGTCGATGTCGTCGACGTCGAGACGGATGTCGACCTTCTTGCCTTCGCGCACACCCGGGAGGGTGGTCTGCTCGGCGTGCAGGGCGACCAGGTACTTGATGGTCGCGAGAATGTCTTCGAGCGTCAGCACCGAATCCTTCAGACCCGCGTCGATGCCGAGCTTGCGGTTAATCTTGTAACGACCAACCTTCGCCAGGTCGTAGCGCTTCGGGTTGAAGTAGAAGTTGTCGAGCAGCGCACGCGCGGCCTCGGCGGCAACCTGCTCGCCCGGACGCAGCTTGCGGTAGATGTCCTTGAGCGCCTCCTCCTTGGTGAGGATCGCATCCTTCTCGAGGGTGCCGGCGATCGACTCGTAGCCGGGGAAGGCCGCAAGGATCTCTTCGCTCGTCATGCCGAGCGCCTTCAGGAACACGGTGACCGACTGCTTGCGCTTGCGGTCGATACGCACGCCCACCTGGTCGCGCTTGTCGATCTCGAACTCGAGCCAGGCACCGCGGCTCGGGATGATGCGGGCCGAGTAGATGTCCTTGTCGGAGGTCTTCTCCATGACGCGCTCGAAGTAGACGCCGGGGCTGCGCACGAGCTGCGACACGACGACACGCTCGGTGCCGTTGATGATGAACGTGCCCTTCGCGGTCATCAGCGGGAAGTCGCCCATGAACACCGTCTGGGTCTTGATCTCGCCCGTCATGTGGTTCATGAACTCGGCGTTGACGTAGAGCGGAGCGGCGAACGTCTTGCCGCGCTCCTTACACTCATCGATCGTGTACTTCGGCTCCTCGAGCTCGGGAGCCGAGAACGAGAGCTGCATCGTCTCGCCGAGGTCTTCGATCGGCGAGATCTCTTCGAAGATCTCGTCGAGACCGGTGGTCTCGGGAACGCCGGCGTCGCCGGAGGCCTTCGCAGCCGTCACCCGGGCCTTCCACGCGTCGTTGCCGACCAGCCAGTCGAAACTCTCGGTCTGCAAGGCCAGAAGATCAGGCACCGTGAGGGTGTCGGCGATCTTGGCGAACGAGAGCCGCGATGCGGTGCGGCCGGTGATGAGGGACTTCTTCGACGTGCGGGCAGCAGCCAAGGGAAACAACCTCCGTGAAAGCAGGGCTTTCAGTTCAGGGTCGGTCGGTGGGATTTTTGCGCCAGGACCCTCTTCAAGCCGACCGCAATATGACGGCGAGAGTGGTTGATAGGCGCAAGGATCAACTATAGGGCTCAACTCGTCGACACGTCCAGCTATTCCTTGACTTCCTGCCCTGTTCGGGTCTATAAGCCCCCCCGCTCCTTCTTCGCCCGCGGCTGGAGCCGTCGCCTCGGGGCGGGAGTAACGTCCCCCGCCCCGACCCCGCGGCTCCAGCCGCGGCGCACCTCTGGGGGATGAGAGAGGATCGGAGGGTGGGTGATATCGCGGAGACGACACTGGCGAGCGGGCTGCACGCCGTCGTCCGCGACGACCCGTTCACGCCGGGCAGCTACCTCCTCGTCGTCGATGGCACACCCCAGTCGCACGTGAACCCCGACCGGCCCGAGGAGCTGTTCTTCGAGTACGTGAATCGGATGGGCCACGTCATCGATCAACTCCCCGACGGGCCGCTCACCGCCCTGCACCTCGGTGCCGGCGCGCTCACCTTGCCGCGCTACGTCGAGGCGACCCGGCCCGGCTCGCGGCAGCAGGTACTCGAGCTGGAGCGCGGCCTCGTCGACCTGGTGCGCGGACACCTGCCGTGGTCGAAGGCGGCGAGCATCCGCATCCGCTACGGCGACGCACGCGAGACGCTGGCCAAGCTGCCGGCCGCCCTTCGCGGCAGCGCCGACCTCATCGTCGTCGACGTGTTCGGTGGCGCCCGGATCCCCGCGCACGTGACGAGCGTCGAGTTCTACGCCGAGATCGCGGCGTTCCTCGCGCCACGGGGTGTGCTGCTGGTCAACGTCGCCGACGGCGGGTCGCTCGCCTTCGCGCGCGGCCAGGGCTCGACGCTCGGCTACGTCTTCGCCGACACCGCGCTGCTCGCCGAATCCGCGGTGCTCAAGGGTCGGCGCTACGGCAACTTCGTGTTCGTCACGTCGAACGACGACCTCCCGATCGAGTGGATGCCGCGGCTGCTCGCGTCGGGGCCGCACCCGGCGAGCGTCGTGCGCGGTCGCGACCTGCGGGACTGGATCGCGGGCGCCGCGATCGTGACCGACGCCTCCTCCACACCGTCGCCGCCGCCCGCCCGCAGCGTCTTCCAGGTGCGCCCCGGCCGCGGCGACACCGGCCCGACATAGGGTCGGGGCATGCGCCGCATCCTTCCGCTCGTCGCCATCGCCGCGACGCTCGCGCTCGCGGGCTGCGGCACGGCGAACCCAGTGACCTCGCCCGGCACGCCCGCGCCGACGCCGTCGGAAACGGTCGGCCAGGTGCAACCCGCGGGCGACCCGTTCGACGTCACGACGGGTCTCGCGGCACCGTGGTCGATTCTGCGCATCTCGGGCGACCCTTCGACAGGCTCAGGACGGCGCGAGACGCTGATCTCGCAGCGCGACGACGGCCGCATCCTGAGTGTCGCCGCGGATCGAGCACCGGTCGAGGTCGGTGTTGTGCCCGGTGTCGCATTCGGCGGCGAAGGCGGGCTGCTCGGGCTGGCGTACCTCTCTACAGATGACCAGCGCTGGGTCTACGCCTACTTCACCGCTGCCGACGACAACCGCATCGTGCGCATGTCGTACGACGGCGATGAACTCGGCGAGCCAGAGGTCGTGCTCTCGGGGCTCGCGAAGGCCGGCAATCACAACGGCGGACGCATCGCGTTCGGCCCCGACGGCATGCTCTACGCGACCGTCGGCGACGCCCGTCGGCCCGACCTCTCGCAAGACCCCGCGTCGCTCAACGGCAAGATTCTGCGGATGACGCCCGAGGGCGACGTTCCCGACGACAACCCGATGCCCGGTTCGCTCGTCTACTCCCTCGGCCACCGCAACCCGCAGGGACTCGCCTGGGACGACGACGGGCAGCTCTGGGCGGCCGAGTTCGGGCAGAACACCTGGGACGAGTTCAACCGCATCGAGCCGGGCGCGAACTACGGTTGGCCGGTCGTCGAGGGGCAGACCGGCGACGAACGGTTCGTCGACCCGGTGCTGCAGTGGGCCACCACCGACGCGAGCCCGAGCGGCCTGGCGTACGTCGACGGCACCTTCTTCCTCGCCGCGCTCCGCGGTGAGCGGGTGTGGGCGATCTACGTCGCCGACGACGGCACCGCGGGGGCGACCCCCTGGTTCGTCGGCCAGTTCGGACGCATCCGGGATGTCGCGGCTGGTCCCGATGGCAGCCTCTGGTTCCTCACCAACAACACCGACGGACGCGGCGCCGTGCGCGAAGGTGACGACCGTCTTATGCAGGTGCGGCTCGTGCCACTGGTCGAAGGCTGAGATGGCTGACCTCGACCGCGTGCGGCGCTGGGCGGATGCCCTCATCGCCCTGCACCTCGACCCCGCGTGGACGTTCGGGTTCGACCACGCGCGCACCCGTGCGGGGCTGTGTGACTACCGCGCGAAGCGCATCACCGTCTCGCGACACCTCGCCGGGCGGTACGAAGATGACGAGATCCACCAGGTGTTGTTGCACGAGGTCGCCCACGCACTCGCCGGCGCCGGGGCGGGGCACGGGCCGCGCTGGAAGAAGGTCGCCGCCGAGCTCGGATACGAAGGCAAGCGGCTGCACGGCGGGGCGATCGCCGACGACCTCGCCACCTGGATCGGCAGCTGTCCGAACGGGCACATGCACTACCGGTACCGCAAGCCGACCCGGGCGCTGTCGTGCGCGAAGTGCTCGCGAAAGTTCGACACGAGATTTCAGATCGCGTGGCTCCACCGCGACGAAGCCGGTAACCGGCACACTGAGTTACATGAATCCGAGCTGCAAGGCGGCTGAGTGAGCACCGGGCAATGGCTGATCGCTCCTGAGGGCATCAGCTGGTTCTTCGACGCCGGCGCCGACAGCCTCGACTTCGCGTCGGCACCCGAGCCCGTACACGCCCGCGATCTCGCCGAATGGCTCGCCGCCCGGTACGACCGAGTGGATGCCGGTGAGGCCTCCGACCGCGACCTGGCCGACGCGCTCGCGCTGCGGGCGGCAATCGATCGACTCGCGACGGCCGCCGCGGATCGGCAGCAGCTCGACCCCGACGATGTCGACACGATCAACCTCTTCGGCGCGACCCCCGACATCCCGCCCGCCCTCGGCGGCGGCCGACGGCAGGCCGGAGCGGGACGCATCCGCATCGGTCAGGCGCTCTCGACCCTCGCCCGGGACGTGATCGCGATCCTGTCGGTTGAACCCGAACGCATCCGTCGCTGCGACGCCGACGACTGCCGCCGGGTGTTCCGCGACGAATCGCGCACCGCGAACCGCCGCTGGTGCTCGATGCAACGCTGCGGCAACCGTGCGAAGGTTCGGGCGCACAGGGCGCGCGCTTCGCTGAAGGAGGAGGCGCTTTCGCGCCTCCTCGCGGCGCCAGCGCCGACGCCCGTCTCGGGCGTCGGGTCACCTCGGCCCGACTAGTTCGCGGCTTCGCGGGCGCTCACCGAGGCGTTGACGAGGTGGCGGGTCGCATGGCGCAGACCCGTGTACGCCGCAGCGGCCGCAGCGGCTTCGGGCGACTGGTGGTCGATGCCGAGTTCGGCGATCGCGTCGATCACCGCACCGGCGGCGAGGAGGTCTTCGACGGCGAAGCGCAGCGACCCGTCGGGCAGGGTGGCTCCCGCCGCGACCACGGCGATGCGGAATCGCCCGCCCAGCTCCTCCTGGCGCGTGAGGCACCACTGCGCGAACCCGGTCGCCTCGGCCAGGGTCGTCACCCGCGCGCCGGACGGCACGGGCTCGGTGCCGATCTCGTCGACCCAGGCCACGACATCCGCGTCGATGGCGACCGCCGCGGCACCGGCTGCGCCCCACTCGAAGCGCACCTGGTAGCTGGTCTGACTGCGGGGGGCGGGCACGGCGTCGGTCACGGAACGAGCGTATCCGCGCCCATCTCGCGCGCGATCACCCCGAAGTCTGCGCCCGACCGGTGACACGACGCGGCGGGCATCGCAGACTGGAGGCCATGCACGTGGTCCTGCGGTTCGAACTCGATGCCTACCCCGACGAGGTGTGGGCGATGCTCCACGACCCGATCGCGCTCGGTGAGGTGGTCGCACCGTTGATCGAGATCGAGCCGGTCGGGCACCGGCGGTTCCCCCCGACCTGGAATGCAGCACGATCCTCCGGCGACCACCTGGTGCGGCTGCGGGTGTTCAGCATCCTCCCGATCGGCGACCAGCGCATCCGCCTGTCGACGTCGCGACGGGGCGACGCTCGCATCCTCGAAGACTCCGGCGGGCCGGTGTCGGGTGCGATCGGGGTCGCCAGACGATGGCGGCATCGGATGGCGGTCTCCCCGCTACCCGGCGGTCGCACCCTCTACCGCGACCGGCTCGACATCTCGGCCGGCGTGCTGACCCCGGTGGCCTGGATCGCGGCGTGGGCGTTGTGGCAGTACCGGGCCATCGGCATCCGCCGGGTCATGGCGGAGCGAACGCACCGCGGTTGAGGGGTCAGGCGAGGCAGGTCAGGCCAAAACTCCTACCGAGGCGAGGGCTGCGCGCAGCAGAGTGCCGCGTCCGCCTTCCATCTCGGCGTGGATCTGCGGCGAGGATGCTTCGGCCGGAGTCATCCACGACAGTTCGAGGGCATCCTGCCGGGGCTCGCACGTGCCGGTAACCGGCACGACGTAGGCGAGTGACACGGAGTGCTGCCGCTCGTCGTGGAACGGGCTCAACCCGGGGATCGGAAAGTACTCGGCGACCTGGAACGGCAGCGGACTTGCCGGCAACTGCGGGAACGCAATCGGCCCGAGATCCTTCTCGAGGTGACGGAAGAGCGCATCCCGAATCGTCTCGCCGAACATCACCCGGCCGGAGACAACGGTGCGGGTGATCGCGCCCTGCGGGTTCGCGCGCAGCAACAGGCCGACGCTCGTGACGACGCCCATCCCGTCGACCCGCACCGGCACCGCCTCGACATACAGCAGCGGGATGCGGCGCCGCGCCTCCGCCAACTCCTCATCGGAGAGCCAGGAGGAGTTCGGGTCGGGTGTGCCCACGGAGCTCATGCTCCCCATTGTCGCCTACCGTGGTGAGATGCCGATCGACCCCGAACACGTGATGTGGAGCTCACCGGAACGGGAGCGTGCAGGCCGCCCGCACCTGATCCTGTTGCACGGCTACGGCAGCAACGAGGGTGACCTGTTTCAACTCGCGCCGTACCTGCCGCTGAACTTCGTGATCGCCGCACCGCGGGCGCCGCTGACGCATCCGATGGGGATCGGCTTCTCGTGGTTCCCGCTGGATGACGGGGTCGAGCGGACCGACGTCGACACGGCCGCCGACGAACTCGCCGACTGGATCGAGGAGATCTCGGGCAAGGCGTCGCGCGTCGGTATCCTCGGGTTCTCGCAAGGCGGATGCGTCGGGCTTCAGGTGTTGCGCCGTCACCCCGGGGCCGCTGACGCCCTTGTCATGCTGGCGAGCGCGCGGCATCCCGAGGAGGATCCCGGTGACGCGGCGATGGCTGCCCGCAAGCCCCCGGTGTTCTCGGGGCGGGGAACCGCCGACGACGTGATCCCGGCCTGGCGGTTCGCCGACACCGCCGACTGGCTGCCGGAGCACGCCCGCCTGACGGAGCGCATCTATGAGGGTCTCGGGCACGCCGTCTCGGACGCCGTGCTTCAGGATGTCGTCGCCTTCCTCGACGTCGAGTTCGGCTGACCTGCTCCGAGGCGTCACCCGCTCAGCACCGTCTCTGGCCGACACTCCGACGCGACACCCGTGCGCACGGCGTGTCCGGTGCGGGCGGTGCTGAGCGGGCGACCGGGCGGTTGACGGCGGTTCCGACGAGGATGTGAGGATGCACGCCGCGCTCGAGCGCTTCACCCCCGCCACGCGGGAGTGGTTCGCGGGCGCGTTCCCCGAGCCGACGCCGGCGCAGGTCGGGGCGTGGGAGGCGATCGCGTCGGGGCGTCACGCACTCGTCGTCGCTCCCACAGGATCTGGTAAGACCCTTTCCGCGTTCCTCTGGTCGCTCGACCGTCTCGCGGCGACCCCGAAACCGGTCGACCCGAAACGTCGAACCAGGGTGCTGTACATCTCGCCTCTCAAAGCTCTCGGGGTCGATGTGGAACGCAACCTGCGGGCCCCGCTCGTCGGCATTTCGGCGACCGGGCGGCGACTCGGGCAGGAGGTTCCGCCGATCGCCGTCGGGGTGCGTTCGGGTGACACGACGAGTGCCGACCGGCGGATGCTGCAACGCGAGCCCCCCGACATCCTCATTACGACCCCCGAGTCGCTGTACCTCAT
>CAZCEE010000097.1:0-7796 GCA_964497165.1 uncultured Schumannella sp.
TGGGTCATCGCGATCGCCGACTGCACGCGCACCCCGGCTCCGGCCTGTTCGAGGAAGTCCTGGAGGGCGAGCGCGTTCATCATCGTGCCGAGCATGCCCATGTAGTCGGCGCGCCCACGGTCCATGCCGCGTTGGCTGAGTTCGGCGCCACGGAAGAAGTTGCCGCCACCCACCACGACGGCGATCTCGACGCCGCCCTCGTCGGCACTGTTCTTCGGAGCAGCCGCCGCGATCTCACGAGCGATCGCGCTGACGACGTCGGGGTTGACCCCGAGCATCCCCCCGCCGAACGCCTCACCCGACAACTTCAGAAGTACGCGACGTCGACGCTGCTTCTTCTTGGGCACGCCCCCAGCGTATCCGCCTCGCGCGATTCGGATGCGCGGCGATCACCAGAGGATGTCGACCCCGGGCAGCGTCGAGAACGCGCGATCCGAGGTGACGAGACGAGCTCCTTCGAGGATGCTCTGCGCCGCGAGCATCCGATCGAACGGGTCGCGGTGCTCCCACTCAAGTCTGCCGGCCAGCAATCCGTGTCGACTCGAGACCGGGAGCTCGAGAGCGCCCAGGCGAGCGAGCTGCTCTGCGAAGGAGACGACGAGTGCCGCTGCTTCGGGGAACTTGCCCGCGCGATGCTTCATCGCGATCTCCCACGGTGTCACGCTCGAGCACAGCAGGATCGACCGCGGGTCACCGACTGCCGCTCGCACCCGCGCTGGCAGCCGCGCCGAATCACTGAGCACCCACCAGAGGATGTGGGTGTCGAGGAGCAGTTTCACGACTCTCCGCCCTCCCAGAGAATCAGCTCCTCCTCGGGAAGCGGGTCGAAGAACGAATCGGGGATCTCACCGAGCTTGAGGAAGCCCAGCTCCCGCAGCGGCGGTTCGTCGATTGCGACGAGCCGAGCCACTGGCTTCCCCGCGCGGGCGATCGTGATCTCCTCGCCCTTCTCGACGCGGGCGAGAAGTTCCGAGAGCCGGGTTTTGGCATCCTGCACATTCACCTGCTCGGTCATGTTGACCAAGTCTACTTGGTTCACAGCCCGCCGACCAGGAGATCTTCGCCAGCGATCCACCGGAAGCCGTCGTCATGAGCGAGAATCGGTCCGCGTCGTACGACCCCTGCTACCCGACACGCGTCGTCGACCACGGCGAACCACTCGCGATCGCCGCGTCTCAGATCGTCAGGTCCGGGCCGCTCGAGCACGACGACGATGCCGGCGGGCCGGATGCCATCAACCAGGTGCGCGATGAATGCGTGGACGGCCTCGCCGTGCTCACGGCTGGGCCGGCTCGGAACGTCGTGAGGGATCAGCACGGGCAGTTGCCGCTGCTCCTCGTCGAGGAACATGAACCACAACTGGCGGCGATACGCCCCCTCGACCAGGTCGCGAACCCGATCGAGCAGTGCTTCGTCGGTGGCGAGGGAGACGTCGGCGACGTCGTCATATCGGGGTGTCGGCATGCCCCGACTTTCTCCCCGCCAGCCTCGATGCGGGCGCACACCCTGAGGGGATGTGGAGCGAGGCACCTCAGTGATCGTTGAGGAGGACCCCGCGTTCTCACGCTTCAGTCAAGACGAGGGAGTACCGCGAAGAACTAAGCGCCGACCTTGAACCGGGTGAAGCCCGTGATGGTCAGGCCCGCATCCTTGGCGACGTTCGCGACGATCAGCTTGTTGTCGCGGGCATACTCCTGCTCGAGCAGCGACACCTGCTTGAAGAAGGCGCCGAGGCGACCTTCGACGATCTTCGGGAGGGCGGCATCCGGCTTGCCCTCCTCGCGGCTGATCTGCTCGACGATGCGACGCTCGTTCTCGACCTCGGTCGGCGGCACCTCTTCGCGCGTCAGGTAGATCGGCGCGGCGAACGAGATGTGCTGAGCGATGCCGCGCGCGGTCTCGGCGTCGAAGCCCGTGTAGGCGACGACGACACCGATCTGCGGCGGCAGGTCCTTGCTCGTGCGGTGCAGGTAGACGGCGAAGTTCTCACCGGCGACCCGGGCGACCTGACGCAGTTCGACCTTCTCGCCGATGATCGCCGCCTGGTCTTCGATGAGCGATCCGACGGTGCCGGCGCCCGAAGTCACGGCGAGCGCCGCATCCACCGTTTCGGCGCCGGAGTCGGCAAGCGCCGCAACAACCTGGTCGGCCAGGGCGATGAACTTCTCGTTCTTGGCGACGAAGTCGGTCTCGCAGGCGAGCTCGATCAGCGTGACCGCACTCGCGGACTCAACGAACGCGATGAGGCCTTCGCTCGTGGAGCGGTCGGCACGCTTCGCGTTGCCCTTCGCACCCTTGAGCCGCAGGATCTCGACGGCCTTCTCGATGTCACCGTCCGCCTCGACGAGAGCGTTCTTGGTGTCGACCATGCCGGTGCCGAGCCGTTCGCGCAGCGCCTTCACGTCTTCCAGGCTGATGGCCATGGATGTAGTTCCTTACTTCTCGTCGGTGGCGGGAGCCTCAGCCTCGGCGGCCGGCTCCTCGGTCTTCTTTGCAGCCGGCTTCTTCGCGGCGGGCTTCTTCACGGGCTTCTCGGCTGGCGCCTCAGCGGCGGGCGCCTCGACGACCTCGGCTTCAGCGGCGGCGGGCTCCTCAGCGGGTGCCTCGACGACGGGCACCTCGACGACGGGCTCCTCAGCGACCTCAACAACCGCGGCCGTCTCGGACGCACCGAGCAGTTCGGCTTCCCACTCGGCGAGCGGCTCGACGGCGGACACGTTGCCCTCAGCGGCCGGCGCGGCGTGACGCTGCACGAGACCCTCGGCAGCGGCATCCGCGATGATGCGGGTGAGCAGAGCCACCGAACGGATCGCGTCGTCGTTGCCCGGAATCGGGTACTGGAGCTCGTCGGGGTCGGCGTTCGTGTCGAGGATGCCGATGATCGGGATGCCCAGCTTCGTGGCCTCGTCGACCGCGAGGTGCTCGCGCTTGGCGTCGATGACCCAGATCGCGGACGGCGTCTTCGTCAGGTTGCGGATACCGCCGAGCGACTTGTGCAGCTTGGTCAGCTCGCGCTTCTTGATGAGGAGTTCCTTCTTGGTGAACCCCTTCGTGGTGTCGTCGAAGTCGAGCTCCTCGAGCTCCTTCATGCGCGCGAGGCGCTTGGAGACCGTCTGGAAGTTGGTGAGGAGGCCACCGAGCCAACGCTGGTTGACGAACGGCTGGCCGACGCGCTGCGCCTGCTCGGCCACGGTCTCCTGCGCCTGCTTCTTCGTGCCGACGAAGAGCACCGAGCCGCCGTGGGCGACCGTCTCCTTGACGAACTCGTAGGCCTTGTCGATGTAGGCCAGCGACTGCTGCAGGTCGATGATGTGGATGCCGGAGCGCTCGGTCAGGATGAAACGCTTGACCTTCGGGTTCCACCGGCGGGTCTGGTGTCCGAAGTGAACGCCGCTGTCGAGCAGCTGGCGAATGGTGACGACGGCCATAGCCGTACTCCTTTGTTCTCAGTTATCTGATCTGCGGCGGCGCCGCGATCCCTAGTGCCCGGGCGCGCATCCGCCGCCGCGCTTCTGAAAACAGAGCGAGATGGACTGAAGGAATTGGGCTCGTGTCGCAGTTGGCACTGCGTGGGCACGCGAAGTCACTCCCACAAGGGAAGTGCGGATTCGAGTGTAGCAGCGCGGGCGATTCGGGACTACGCTGGCCCCCTGCCGGACGAACCGGCTCTTGATGAGGCAAAGGAGGATCCGATGAACACCGTCTCCGTCGTGACCGGAATCCTTCCCCTCATCCTCGAGGCCTCCGCCCGCTCGTAGTTCGCGGGGGTCTCCTCATCGGGAGCCTCACGTTGAACTCATCTGGCAGTACTTCCTTCTTTGGCGACGATTTCGTCGTCCCCACCTTCACTGATCCCGATGTCGAACCGGGCGTCGGCCAGCGCTGGTCAACGTGGCCGGCGGTCACCCCGAGCGAACGCGGCCCGCAGCCGTGGCCCGACTGGGTCGTCACCTCCCGCGCGGCGATGGACACCGAGCTCGGCGTCCTCAAGACCGGCAAGGAGGCCGACGTGTTCCTCATCGAGCGCGCGATCCCCGGGCAACCGGGCATCGTGCTCGCGGCGAAGCGGTATCGGTCCGCCGATCACCGCGACTTTCACCGGTCGAGCGTTTACCGCGAGGGGCGCAGCGTCGAGAAGAAGAGCCGCGACCAGCGGGCCGTCGAGCGGGGCAGCACCTACGGGCGCGGCGTCGCGGCGGTCGCCTGGTCGTATGCGGAGTTCGCGGCGCTGTCGCGGCTCTCCGCGATCGGAGTGCCCGTTCCCTACCCGGTGCAGGTCAACGGCACCGAGATGCTCATGGAGTTCATCGGCGACGGGACGTCCGCGGCGCCGCGGCTCTCGGCATCCCACGCCTCGGGCACCGAGCTCGCCGAGCTGTTCGCGCAGGTCGCGGCGATCGTGCTCGCACTCGCCCGGGAGGGCTGCACGCACGGCGACCTGTCGCCGTACAACCTGCTCGTGCACCACGGACGGGTGGTCGCGATCGACCTGCCGCAGCTCGTCGATGTCGTCGCCAACCCCAACGGGATGGCGCTGCTCGAGCGGGACTGCCGCAACGTGTGCGAGTGGTTCACCCGGCGCGGCCACCGCTGCGACGCAGGCGAGCTGTTCGCGCTCGCGATGTCGGAGCTGTTCTGACCCCTCCACCGGTCGATGGGGTCAGAACTGCTCCCCGAATCACGTCACGGCTCGCCACAGGGGTGAGGTTTCGCGGGATCGTGACGGGATGCGCCCGCCCCGACTGCTCGCCGGGCTCGCCGTCACGCTCGCGCTGGCCTCTTCGGCACTGTGGGCGTGGCCGGTGCCCGCACCGCATCCGATCGCCCGGCCGTTCATCGCGCCAGCGACCCCGTACTCGGCGGGGCACCGCGGGCTCGACATCCGCGCGGATGCCGGGGTCGAGGTGCGCGCACCCGCCGCGGGGGTCGTGCATTTCGCGGGATACGTCGTCGACCGGCCGGTGGTCTCGATCCGACACGCGGGCGGGGTGCTGTCGTCGTTCGAGCCGGTCGAGCCGCTGGTCGCGACCGGCGACCGGGTGGTGCGCGGGGATGTCATCGGCATCCTGCTGCCCGGCCACTGCGCGTCACCGTGCCTGCACCTCGGCGCGCGTATCGACGGCGAATACGTGAACCCGCTGCTGTTCCTCGGCGGGTTGGAACACTCCGTGCTCTATCCGCTGGAGTGACCGGAGTCGCCCGACAGCCGCGCGGCGAGACCGTCGAGGATCAGTTCGAGCCCGTGCTCGAACTCGTCGCCGAAGGCATACTCCTGGCCCACCACCAGTTCGCCGATCATCTCGACCATGTAGGGGTAGCGCTCGGCGGGCAGCGCCAGTTCGGCCGCGAAGTCTTCGACCCGCTCGTCGGCCTCGAACGGCAGGCGCTGCTCGGTCAAGACGAAACCGTAGACGTAGGCGTCGATCACCGCGAAGGCGTGGGCGGCGAGAGCGACACTGAAGCCGTCGCGGCGCAGGCAGCCGAGAACAGCGTCGTGGTGGTCGAGCAGAGCGGGCCCGGCAACGCGACGCGACTCGGCGAGAGTGAGTCCCCACGGATGCGCCGTGAACACCGCGCGCGCCGACCGGGCTCGCTCCCGCATGCCGTCACGCCACCCTGTGCCGACCGACGGCACCTCGATGCGCCGGAACAACCAGTCCCCCAGCTCGTCGAGCAACTGCTCTTTGCCGGCGATGTGGTGGTAGAGCGACATCGCCTCGACCGCGAGCTGCTTGCCCACGGCGCGCATGCTCACCCCCGCCAACCCGGTGGCGTCGGCGACTGCGGCGGCCGCGTCGACGATGCGCTCGCGGCTCAGCGGTACGCGGTGCCCCATCCTCCACCTCCGCGTTGCATTCTTACGCCCGTAAGGCTACTGTAGCGCCACCAGTGGCTTACAGGTGTAAGGAGCAACCCGCATGCACGCAGTGGTCGTCGATCGATACGGACCACCCGAGGTGGCGCGAGTGCGCGACCTGCCGACCCCGACGCCGCGAGCCGGTGAGGTTCTCGTGCGCGTGGCCGCGGCGCCCGTGACGAGCGGCGACGCCCGCCTGCGCTCGGGCCTCTTCCCGAATGGCTTCGCCGTGCCGGGTCGCCTCGCTATGGGCATCCGCGGACCGCGCGCCCGCGTGCTCGGCGCCGCGTTCTCGGGCGAGATCGCCGCGCTCGGCGACGGCGTCGCCGACTTCGCAGTCGGTGACCGGGTGAGCGGGATGACCGGGGTTCGAATGGGCGCTCACGCTGACTTCGTGGCCACCAGGCCCGAGCGTCTCGTGGCCACGCCCGACTCCGTGTCGCACGACGCGGCGGCTGCAGTGCTGTTCGGCGGAACGACCGCCCTCGACTTTCTGCGCGACAAGGCAGGCCTCGCCGTCGGCGCGACCGTGCTCGTGAACGGCGCCTCCGGCGCGGTCGGCACGAGCACCGTGCAGCTCGCACGTCACCTCGGGGCTGAGGTGATCGGGGTGACGAGTGCGCGCAACGCCGACCTGGTGCGACGGCTCGGCGCGCACCGGGTGATCGACTACCGCGAAACTCCTCTCGACACCCTTCGTGCCGACGGCGAACGATTCGACGTCGTGTTTGACACAGTCGGCAACCTGACCCCGGCATCCGGGCGCCCCCTGCTGACCGACCGCGGGGTACTGCTGCTCGCTGTCGCCACGCTCGGCCAGATACTGACCGCACGCGGGCCGGTGAAGGCCGGGATGGCGTCGGAAAGCCGCGAGCTCCTGGCGACCGTGCTGCAGCTGACCGCCGAAGGTGTGCTCGACCCCGTCATCGAGTCGACGCATCCGCTCGACGCGATCGTCGACGCCTATCGACGGGTCGACTCGGGTCGCAAGGTCGGCAACATCGTCGTGCACCCCGGGGAGCGTGCGTGATGGATCCGATGCGAATCGTGCTCGCCGCCTGCTGGGTGTCGCTCATGCTGATCTACCTGCTGGGCGACGTGTTGCGCATCTTCGCCGGGCATTCCACGCCCGGCCGGATGGGTGGCCGCGAGGCGGCCGGGTGGATGTGGACCGTCGCAGCGCTCGTGATGCTCCTGCCGATCGTGATGATTCTGGTGTCGCTGCTCGTGCCGGCGACCCCGCTGGTCTGGATCACCGTGATCGTTGCGGCGTTCCTGGCGATCTTCAACCTGGTGGGGCTGCCGTACGAGGGGTTCTACGACAACATGCTCATCGTGGTGGGCATCGCCCTCAACGGGGTCACCATCTGGCAGGCGCTCGCCTGGCGCGTCGGCGCTACGGTGAATGGATGACTGACGGCGTACGCAATCTCATCGAAGCCCTCTCTCACGTGGACGACCTGTGGTCGGCGCACCGGGTCGTGAGCCTCAACGACTACGAGGTGAAGGTCGTCAAGGTGCAGGGCGAATTCGTCTGGCACACCCATCCCGAGACCGACGAGCTCTTCCTCGTGGTGTCCGGGCGCCTCACCATCCAGCTGCGTGACGGCGATGTCGAACTCGGCCCGAATGACATCTACGTCGTGCCACGCGGGGTCGAGCACTGCCCGCGCGCCGACGAGGAGACCCACGTCGTGCTCGTGGAACCGCGGGGCACCGTCAACACCGGCGATGCGGGTGGGGAGCGCACCGTCGCCGTGCGCGAACTGGGCTGACGTCGAACTGGGCTGACCGCGGGCCCGACTTCGGGCCGCTACGCCCGCGGATGGGCGAGCTGGTACGACTCTTTGAGTCTCTCGGCCGAGACGTGGGTGTAGATCTGCGTCGTCGCGATGCTGGCGTGGCCGAGCAGCTCTTGCACGGCCCGCAGGTCGGCTCC
>CAZCEE010000098.1:0-7781 GCA_964497165.1 uncultured Schumannella sp.
CTCGTCGAGCAGCAGCACTCGAGGCCGCGTGACGAGCGCGCGAGCCAGCGCGACGCGCTGCTGCTGCCCGCCTGAAAGCTGGTGGGCGAATCGCTCACCACGTTCACCGAGGCCGACGAGATCGAGAGCCTCCTGGGCGCGCACGCGACGTTCCGCGGCGGCGACCTTGCGCATCCGCAACCCGAACTCCACGTTCTCGAGAACCGTCATGTGCGGAAAGAGCGAGTACGCCTGAAACACCATCCCGATGTCGCGCTTGTTGGTCGGCAGACCAGAGACGTCGGCGCCGTCGATACGGATCGCGCCCCCGTCGACCGCATCGAGGCCTGAGAGCGCCCGCAACGCCGTCGTCTTGCCGCAACCCGACGGGCCGAGCAGGGCGACGAACTCGCCAGGAGCGAGGGTGAGGCTGAACTCGTCGAGCGCACGGTGTGCTCCGTACACCTTGACGACGGCGTCGAGTTCGACGGTCGCCGGGGTGATGGTCAGAGATGCGGCGGGTTCGGCGTAGGTGAGTGCGGCAGTGTCGGTCATACGGATGTTGGTCATGATGCAGCGCTCCGTTTTCCGACCGTTCCGATACGGCCGATGATGAGAAGGAGGACGAACGCGAACGCGAGCGCCAGGAGTGCGAGGATTGCGGCGACCCAGGGGTCGGATTGGGAGATCTGCAGGATCGCGGTCTGCAGGTTGCGCCGGTTGAGCAGGCTGGCGATCGTGAACTCGCCCAGGACCACAGCCACGGTGATGAACGCCGCCGCGAGAACTCCCCGGCGGAGGTTGGGCAGCAGCACCCGCCACACCACGACCGGCCACGATGCGCCGAGCGACCGTGCGGCTTCACTCAGCGTCACGACCGGAACGCCGTCGAGGTTCGCCTGGATCGCGCGATAGGCGTAGGGCAGCACGAGCACGCCGTACGCGAAGGCGAGGGTCCACACCGACCCGCCGAACACTCGCACGACAATCGAGTACACCGGGGCGAGGCCGACGACGAGAACGATCGCCGGCACCGTGATCGGGATGATGCAGATGAACTCGAGCACGCGACGAAACCGGGGGAAGCTCATGTGGACGAGCAGCATCGTGGGCAACAGGATGACCAACACGATCCCGACCGTCACCGCCGCGAGAAGGAAGGAGTTGCCGATCGCCTGGAAGAGCTGGCGGTAGGGGCGAGCGTTCTCGGGGTCGAAGAGAGCCGTCCAGTGGATGACCGTGTAGTCGCCGGTGAATCCGTCGCGCAGCGAGAACTCGAGAAGCGACAGCAGCGGGATCGCGAAGACGATGGCGACGACCCCGAGGATGATCCATCGGGTCACGCGACTGGGAGCGAGGCCGAGGCGCACCGGCCCGGCCACCCTCGATGGCCGCAGTGCGCCGCTCATCGCTGCCACCGTGACGTGCGGGCCGCGAGCACCGAGTACCCCCACATGACGACGACCATGACGACGATCATCCCGAGGGCGAGTGCGCCGGCCATGTTCTCGCGGCCGAGGACGGTCTCGCTGATCAGGGCGGAGCGGATCTGCAACGGCACGATCTGCGAGCCCTGACTGATCAGGGCGGCGGCCGTCGCGTAGGACGAGAAGGCATTGGCGAA
This sequence comes from uncultured Schumannella sp., assembly GCA_964497165.1. Lineage (GTDB taxonomy): Bacteria > Actinomycetota > Actinomycetes > Actinomycetales > Microbacteriaceae > Pseudolysinimonas_A. The sequence continues at coordinate 1,604 of CAZCEE010000098.1, forward strand.
CAGCAACAAGAGGCTGCCGATGAACGAGGGCGCGAGCACCGGCCCGGCGATGCGAGTCCAGTAGGTCCAGCGGGTTCCGCCGAGGGTTGCGTTGGCCTCGGCCCACTGCGCCTTGAGCCCCTCGAGGGCGGGCAGGAAGGTGATGATCATGAGCGGCACCTGAAAGTAGACATAGACCGGCAGCAGACCGGGCACCTGGTAGAGCCAGACGCCGTTCTCGTGCACGTTCACTCCGAACGTTTCGATGAGCCATCGGGTGATGAGTCCCTGGCTGCCGATGGCGGCGATGAATGCGAACGCGAGCATGACACCGCCGAACTGGGCGAGCACACTCGTGGCCGAGTCGACGATGGTGCGCAGTGCACCGGATGCCCTCGTCCCGAGCATCGCGTAGCAGACCAAGGCGCCGATGACCGCGCCGATGACGGCGGTGACGGCGGAGACCCAGAACGAGCTACCGAAGGTGGCGAGCACGGCGGGGTCGAAGATTCCGAGGATGTTGGCGAAGGTGAACGCGCCGTCTTCGGCGAAGAAGCCGGTGCCGACCGCGAGCACTGTCGGGATCGCGAGGAACAGCAGCACGTAGACCGCGAAGGGGGTGAGCCCGAGGAGGGCCCACCCCGATCGTGGACGCGCCGTTCTCTTCAGAAGCGGGAGCGTCATGCGGTGTATTTCGAGAGCGCTGTCGCGATCAGGAGATCGCGACAGCCCACTTCTCGGCGAGGAGCGCAGCGGCAGCCTCGGCCTGCTCCGCCGTCGGCGTGACGAGCTCGCCCTCGAGGGCACCGAGCGCGTCGAGCGCGGCCTGGTCGACCGTGCCGGCGTCCTGCAGCGTCTCGATGGTCACCGGGTAAGCGCCACCGACGATGAACAGGTTCTGCGCCTCTGCGCCGTAGAGGAACTCCATCCACAGGCGAGCCGCTGCGGGGTGCGGAGCATCGACGTTGATGGCCTGGTTGTAGAACGAGGTGTACACGGTGCCCGGAAGCGTCGTGACCTCCCAGCCGTCCACGGTCCCCGCGACAGCGAGGTTGTTGTAGCTCCAGTCGAACGCGACCTTGATCTCGCCCGACGCGATGGCCGCCTCGGTGACGTTGACCGGCAGGAAGTTGCCGGCGTCGTTGAGCTGTTCGAAGAAGTCGATGCCCGGCTGGTAGTCGTCCAAGTCGCCACCGCTTTGCACCGCGGCGAGGCCGACGGCGGCGAACGCCGCGCCCGCCTGCGTCGGGTCGCCGTTGAGGGCGACCGCACCGCGGTAGTCGTCACCGAGGAGGTCGTCGAGCGACTCCGGCTTGGGCACCTCGTTGGAGTTGTAGCCGATCGACATCGAGCCCGTGTAGTCGTTCACCCAGAGGCCTGTGGCCTCCTTGTTGGCGTCGGGGATCTCGTCCCAGTTCGCCACCTGGTAGGGCGCGAAGTAGTCGAGGCTGTCAAGGGTGACGGCGGTGCCGAGGTCGAAGACATCCGGGGCGGTGTCCTGGCCACGCAGGTTGTCGGCTGCGGCGATCTCCTCAGCCGAGGAGATGTCGGGGTCGGCGTCGTTGATGACGATGTCGTAGGTCTCCTCGAAGAGCGCCTTGATCTCGCCGTAGTTCGCCCAGTTGTCGGGCAGCGCGATGACGTTGAGTTCACCTTCGGCCTGCGCCGCAGCGATCAAAGCCTCGAGGCCGCCGAAGTCTTCGGCGGTCGTGGCGGTCGCGGCGTCGACATCCGACGGGGTTGCTTCGGCGCTGGCGCAGGCGCTGAGTCCAACGGCGAGGGCGGCAGCAGCCGCGACGCCGACGAGGGCACGCTTGGTGATCACTATTCCTCCGTGGTGCCCCGTGGTCGCTCGTGCTGTTGGCTCGAGCTGGGATAACCACGGGTCGAACGGACGGTAGGCACGACAAGCGACCCGCGGGAAACGGCGAGGTGAACGGTCGGCGACCCGGGGGTGTCTGAGGCGGTCGGTAGGGTCAAAGGCGTGCCGCAGACGATCTCGGCGGCGAGTGCGCGCCGCATTGCTCTTGCGGCGCAGGGGTTCGGCATCCCGCGACCTTCGAGCGTCGGAACCCGCCAGCTCAACCTCCTGATGGAGCGCCTCGGTACCCTGCAGATCGACTCGGTCAACGTCTTCGAGCGCAGCCACTACCTTCCCGTCGTGGCGCGGCTCGGGCCGTACGACAAGACGTTGCTCGACAAGCTCACCCTTCGCCCGAAGGCGCCGTACCTCGAGTACTGGGCGCACGTGGCGACGTTCATCCCGCGCGCCGACTGGCCCCTCTGGAAATGGCGCATGGCGCGCGTGCGCGACAAATACACGAAGCCGGGCGGATGGGTCGACTCGCACCCGCAGATGATGCGCTTCGTGCTCGACGAGTTGCGCGCAAACGGTCTGATGGCGGCAAGCGACATCGAGCATGACGAGAACGTGCGCCGCGGGCCGTGGTGGGGGCTCTCCGACATCAAGGAGGCGCTCGAGTACCTGTTCATCTTCGGTGACGTCGTGACGGCGGGTCGCAAAGGATTCGAGAGGGTGTACGCGCTCCCCGAGCAGATTCTGCCGCCCGATCTGCTCGACGCCGAGGTGCCGGTCGATGACGCGCAGCGTGAACTGGTGCGACGTGCGGTGCGCGCGCACGGCATCGGCACCGCCAAAGACATCGCCGACTACTACCGGCTTTACGTGGCGACGGCAACCCGGTTCCTCAACGAGTTGACGGATGCCGGCGAGGTGCAGCAGGTGACCGTCGACGGCTGGAAGGCGCCCGGCTACCTCGCGACGGATGCGCGCATCCCGCGGCGGATCGAGACGGCTGCGCTGTTGTCGCCGTTCGACCCCGTCGTCTGGGAACGCGAACGCACCGAGCGGATGTTCGGCTTCCGCTACCGCATCGAGATCTACACGCCCGCCCCGAAGCGCGTCTACGGGTACTACACGTTGCCCGCCCTCGTCGACGAGCAGATCGTCGGCCGCATCGACCTCAAGAGCGACCGGCAGGCGGGGGTGCTTCGCGTGCAGTCCGCGTGGCGCGAGCCGCACGCACCCGCTGGAGCAGAGGAGCGGCTCGTGCCCGTGCTACGCGAATTGGCCGCCTGGCAGGGGCTCGGAGACATCCTCGTGGCCGACCGGGGCGACCTCGCGCGCGATCTCGCTACCGCCCTGGGGACCCGAGCGATCAGCTGACGTCAACCTTCCGCCCGGGGCTATCCGTCGACATGATGTGACCATGACTCGGCTTCCTGCGGTACTCGCCGCCGCCACCCTCCTCGCTCTGCTCGCTGCCTGCGGGCCGGGATCACCGGTGCCGACGCCGACAGGTACGGCCGATGCCGACCCGTCGGGAGAGCCGACGGCCGAGCCCACGGCTGCCGCCGCCGACCGTCCGGAGCCGCGGTTCGGAGAGGGTTGCGACGCGCTCGTGCCCGATGCGTTGCTGACCGCGATCTTCCCCTTCACTGTCGAGCCGCATGACCTCCTCTCGACCCAATACGCGGCCTGGCCGGGCATCCCGCGCCACGGCGCCATCGCTCAGCTCGGCGGGTTGCTCTGCGAGTGGTCGAATGGCGAGCCCTACAGCAGCATGACCGGGGCGAGCGCGTTCCGCGGCATCCAGCTCTCCGTTCTGCCTGACGTCGCCGACGGCTGGGACACCTTCCTCGGAATGCACGGGTACAGCCCCGAAGGCGACGTGTACTGCAGCCCGTTGGGGTCGGTCTGCACCTTCGACGTCTACTCCGCGGGCTACTGGTTCTCGGCTGAGATCTATGTGCCTGTCGCAGCGAGCACCCTGGCGGCAGTCGACGCACTCGCCGATCACCTCCTCACCCAGGTGGCGGGCTTCGGTGCACTCGAGCCCATCTGGGAGCCCGCCGACCTCGTCCGACCCCCGAACGACTGCGCCGTCGTCCTGCCGGCTTCGGTTGTCGAAGCGATCCACGGTCCTGGACACACCCTGTACGAGACCGACGGCGGCGGCGGATGGAGCCTCTGGGCCGAGGCCCTCACCCGGAATGCCGACTTCGGTTGCGGGTGGTTCGACGACACCCGCGGCGTTGCTGTCGAATGGCAAAACGGCGGCGCCTGGCTCGCGGAACATCTGGGCGTGACGACGAACGGAGTCGAGATCGACATCCCCGCCCTCGGCAGCGACGGGGTCGCACGCCTCACCTGCTTCGTCAGCGGCGAGTGCCGCGCCGATCTCATCGTGCACGGCACGTGGATGAGCGCGACCGTGTCGAACTCCGCCGACCCGGAGGCCGGGGTGCGACTCTTCGCGGCGCACCTCGCCGGGCTGATGACGGACTGACCGCTAGAACCCAGCGGAGCGGTGCGACCGCGCTCGTACCGCGGAGCGGCCCGCGCCGCAGGAGCGGCGGCGCGGCTAGAACTTGGTGGCGTTGCCGCGCAGGCGTGCGACCCGGTCGGGGATCGGCGGATGCGTCGAGAACAGCTTGGCGAGGAAGCCGGGGCGGTTCGGGTCGGAGATCCACAGGTGCGACATCGAGGTGTTGGTGCGCGCGACCGGGCGGCCGTAGGTGGCGAGCTTCTCGAGAGCTGAGGCGAGCGCTTCCGGGTGCCGCGTGGTGAGCGCGCCCGTGGCATCCGCGAGGTATTCGCGCTGCCGCGACACCGCCGCCTGTACGACCGCGGCGACGATCGGCGCGAGGATCGCGGCGATGATGCCGATCGCGAGGAAAACCAGAGCCGCCGGCCCCCCGTTGTCGCGACCGCGGCCGCCCCAGAAGATCATGCGGAAGATGATGTCGGCGATGAGTCCGATCGCGATGACCAGCCCGAACACGATCAGCGAGACGCGGATGTCGTAGTTCTTGACGTGACCCATCTCGTGCGCCATGACGCCTTCGAGCTCCGCGTCAGTCATGAGTTCCAGCAACCCCGTGGTGGCTGCCACGACGGCGTGCTCAGGGTCGCGACCGGTCGCGAACGCGTTCGGCGCCGGGTCGTTGATGATGTACACCTTCGGCATCGGCATGCCTTCGGTGATCGAGAGGTTCTCGACGATGCGGTAGAGCCGCGGTTCGTCGCGCTTCTCGATCTGGTGGGCTCCGCTGAGCGCGAGCGTCTGCCGCGTCGCCATGAAGTACTGGAAGATCGCGTACGCCGCAGCGATCACGATCGTGATGATCGAGATCGTCCAGTCGCCGTAGATGAAAGTCGGGATCAAGCTCAGGGCGGCGATGATCACCATGAACAGGATGATGATCAGGATGGTGTTGCGCTTGTTCTTCGCGATCGCGGAGTACATGGGTCAGCTCGAGTTCGTCGCAGGTGTGTGTTTCGGCACGCGTCCGCCAGAGCGGACGCTACTCAACCTTGATGCGGGCGGGCGCCCGGTGGGCGTCCGCTCGAATCAAAACTGCACCTTCGGCGGCTCCGCGATGGCCGACGGCTCGTCGACCTCGAAGAACTCACGCTCGTGGAAGCCGAGGCTGCGCACGAAGAGCGTGTTCGGGAAGACCTTGATCTTGGTGTTCAGCTCACGCACGCCACCGTTGTAGAACCGGCGCGACGCCTGGATCTTGTCCTCGGTGTCGACAAGCTCACCCTGCAGCTGGAGGAAGTTCTGGTTGGCCTGCAGCTGCGGGTACGCCTCGGCGACCGCGAAGAGGCTCTTGAGCGCCTGCTGGAAGTGGTTCTCGGCCTTGCCTGCCTCGGCCGGGGTCGCGGCGTTGACCGTCTCCGACCGGGCCTTGGTGACGTTCTCGAAGACCTGCTTCTCGTGCGCCGCGTAGCCCTTGACCGCTTCGATGAGGTTCGGGATGAGGTCGGCGCGCCGCTTGAGCTGCACCGTGATGTCGCTCCACGCCTCGTCGACGCGAACATTGAGCCGGACCAGACCGTTGTAGGTCGCCCAGAGGTAGCCGCCGACGATGACGACAAGCAGCACGATCACGCCGATGACGATGAAGATTTCCATGCCCGCCATCATAGGCCGGATCAGCGCTTGCGGGCAGCGAGAACCCTTCGATACCAGTCGAACGACGACTTCGGTCGCCGCTCCTGCGTTTCGGGGTCCACGGCGATGAGGCCGAACTTCTGCGTATAGCCGGCAGCCCACTCGAAGTTGTCGAGCAGCGACCAGACGAAGTAGCCCTCGACCTCTACCCCCGGCACGTCATCGACAACAGCGCGGATGTGGCTTTCGAGGTACTCGATGCGTTCGTCGTCGTCGAC
>CAZCEE010000099.1:0-7729 GCA_964497165.1 uncultured Schumannella sp.
GGCTCGTGGATGATGCCCGGGCGTGCGGGGGCGGCGGTCATTCGGACTCCTTCGGGGTGCAGACGCGAGCGCACAGCACGGCACCGCACGACAGCGGCTGGACGAGCGCCTCGTACTGGTCGAGGTACCCGCCGCCGGTGTCGCGGTCGGCGGGCGGTTCGTAGTCGGGGCGAGCTGCTAGCTCGACGGCGTCGACGAGGAGGTCGACGGTGCCGCGTTCGATGTCGATGTCGATGAGGTCGTCGTCGCGCACTCGACCCAACGGCGAGCCGGGGGCTGCGGCCTCGGGCGAGACCTCGCCGACGGTGAAGCCCTGGTTGACCAGCCCGCTGAACTGCCCGTCGGTGACGAGAGCGACCGACTGGGCGAGGCCACGGGCATGCAGCGCGAAGACGAATGCCGAGGTGAGCCCGAGGCCGGGCGCGCCCGTCACACCGATTCCACGGATCACGGCGACGTCACCCTCGCGCAACCGTCCGCTCGAAATGCCGGCGATCGCCTCCTCGCGGGTGCCGAAGATGCGGGCAGGGCCGGTGAAGCGGCGGGGTCCGGTGTCGGGAACGGGCCGCTTGGCCACTGCGCCGCCCGGGGAGAGCGTGCCTTTGAGCACCGTGATCGCCGGGTCGGTGCCGTAGGGATCGGCGAGCCCGCGGATCACGTCGCCGTCGGCGGCGCGCGCGTCGGCGGCGTTCTCGGCCACGGTCGTGCCCGCAACGGTGAGTTGGTCGCCGTCGAGCAGCGGCAGTAGTTCGCGCAGAATCGTCGCGCCGCCGCCGGCATCCTCGAACTGTTCGGTGATGTGCGGGCCGTTCGGACGCACCGAACACAGCAGCGGCGTCTCCCGACCGAGGCTGCGGAACAGCTCCCAGACGTCGATGTCGAGTCCCGACTCGATCGCGATCGCCTGAAGGTGCTTGATCGTGTTCATCGACCCGCCGATCGCGAGCATCGCCCGTACGCCGTTGCGCACCGAACCTTCGGTGATGAGCTGCCGCGGGCGCACGTCGCGTTCGATCAGGTCGGCGAGGGCGACGGCGGCGGCGCGCACATCCGCCCACATCTTGTCGCTCAGGGCGCGCACAGGGGTCGAGCCCGGCATCGCCATGCCGAGCGCTTCGGCGAGGATGTGCATCGAGTTCGCGGTCGCGAGCCCCGCGCAGACGCCCGGGCCGAGGATCGCGTCTTCCGCGAGCAGCTCGAGTTCGCCGGTCGGCTCACCCGTGACGGCGGCTTTCGAGGCTCGCAGGAAGATCTCTTCGATGTCGGCCTCACGCCCCTCGGCGAGTCCGGAGTGCTGATAGCCGCACGGGATGACGATCGTCGGGATGTTCAGCCGCCCAGCCGCCATGAGATGCGCCGGTGTCGTCTTGTCGCACGAACTCAGGGCGATCATCGCGTCGAGTTTCGCCCCCTCGACCGCCGCCTCGATGTCGTCGACGATCAGGTCGCGGCTGGGCAGGATGTAGCGGCCCGCCCGCCCGGCGCTGGTCACGAAGTCGGAGGGCGCCGTGGTGCGGATCTCGAACGGCAGCAGCCCGACGGCGCGCAGTTCGCCCTTGAGCACCGCGGCGATCTCGTCGAGGTGGGAGTAGCACGCCGCGAGCTCCGACGAGGTGTTGACGATCGCCACCTTGGGCTTCTCCCAGTCCGCCTTGGGGATGCCGAGGGCGGTGTAATGGGCTCGCCGGGCGATCGCGAGCGCGGAGGTCGGCGGGAAGTTGCTGCGGAGCTGCGGCATGCGTCATCCTCCTCGTCGAGCGGGGCCTCATGGGCATTGTGTCGCGGGGTCGAGCAGAGAAGCAGGGAGCTTTTCGGCCAGCGAAAATCGGGGCGCCCCCAGGATCGCGGCGGGGCAGTCTCGAAGGCATGACCACTCTCGAAACCCTCCTCGACCCCACCGGGGTGACCACAGGCGAGAACGACAGCACGCTGTCGCCGCGCCCGGTGAGTCTCAAGGGACTCACGGTCGGGCTCCTCGACAACACGAAGCCGAACGCGACCCTGCTGCTCGACGAGATCGTCGCCGACCTCACGCGCGACTACGACATCGGCGAGGTCAAGCACTACGTGAAGGACTACTTCGGAACGCCGATCAAAGACGAGCTGTTCCGCCAGATCGTCGCCGAGGTCGACATCGTCATCACCGCGATCGGCGACTGCGGCTCGTGCAGCGCAGCGACCGTCGCCGACGGCATCATGTTCGAGCGCGCCGGCATCCCGACCGTGAGCATCACGTCCGACTCGTTCGCGATGTCGGGGCAGGCGATGGCCGACGTGCAGGGCTTTCCGGGGTTCCAGTTCGTGATGGTGCAGCATCCCGTCGCGAGCCTCGACTCCGCGCACATCCGCGGCCGGGCAGATCAGGCGGTTCCAGACGCGCTGCGCATCCTCGGGGTTACGGAGATCGCGTCATGAGCGACCCCGAGACCGTCTCGGTCGACGACGCGCTCGCCTCGTTCCGCGAAATGATGGCGACCGACGGCTACCTGCTCACCTGGTCGGATGTCGGGAACGACAAGGTCGTCGTGAAGATCGCGGCGACGGACGGTGCGTGCGAGGACTGCCTTGTGCCGCTGGCGATCATGACCAACATCATGGCGAAAGCGCTCGCGCCCACCCCCTACGAGCTCGACCACGTCGAGCTGCCAGGCGCCGCCCACTAGCTCGATCGACGCAGCGGCCGGCCGGGCGCGTGGTGGTGACCGGCCGGCCGCATCCTCTGCGGGTAGCCTGATCCCGATGCCCGACACCGCCGCGCTCTCCGCACGCGCCCACGCAGCGCTGCTGCTGGTCGCGAGTGCGCTCGCTGTCGTCGTCACCGCTGCAGTCGGACCGAACCCGAGTGCCCTGCTGGCCGCGCTCGCCGCATCCGCCGCCCTCGTCGTCGTCACGACCGTCGCCGTGCGCGAGTTCGTCGTCGCCCCGGCCGAAGCTGCGCTGCGGGTCGGGCACCGCGCCCGTGAGCACCGCGAGTCGCTCGATCGCATCGCTGCACCCACGCATCCGGGCACTGCCGGTCGGGTGCGGTCCCGCGCGCCCGGAGGGGTCGACCCGGCCGCGTAAGTCCCGTCCTCGCGACGGGGAAGCGGCCATACGTGACCGCATCCCTTCGACCGCAAGGACACCTCAATGGACTTCTCTGCCTTCCCGCCCCTCGCCGCCGTGCTCGACGCGGCGCACACGCTCTTCCTCGGGCTCGCCGCCCTGCTCGAGCCGCTCGCTGGCCCGACCGCCGCGGCGCTCGCCATCGTGCTCGTCACCCTCGTGGTGCGGGCCGCACTCATCCCGCTGGGCGTGCTGCAGGTGCGCGCCGAAACGGCCCGCCGCCGCCTCGCCCCGAGAATCGCCGAACTGCAGAAGCGGTACCGCAAGAGCCCCGAAACCCTGCAGCGCAAGACCCTTGAGCTGTACCGGGATGCCGGCGTCTCACCGTTTGCCGGGATACGGCCGGCACTCGCGCAGGTGCCGATCGTGTCGGTGCTCTACGGCGTCGCCGTCTCGCCCACCCTCAACGGGCATCCGAACGAGCTGCTCACCGAAACCCTGTTCGGCGCCCCGCTCGGGCAGTCGTTCACCGCGATGCTCGCCGCACCGGGGGTGGCGCTGCTCGTACCGATTGCCCTGATGGCGGTGATGGCCGTCGTCGCGTGGTTCACCCGGCGGCAGACGCTGCGGATGGCGGCTGCCGCCCCGACTGCGGAAGGTCCGCTCGCGAATGCGACGGGCATCCTCTCCTGGTTGTCGTTCGTTACCGTGGTGATCGCGCTCTTCGTGCCGCTCGCCGCGACGCTCTACCTCACGGTGTCGGGCGCGTGGACCTTCGTCGAACGGACCCTTCTGCGCAGAAGGGTAGCCCGGGCGACCTAACGGGAGCTCAGCCGAACAGGCTGCGTTCGAGTTGTTCGATCGGGTCGTACCAGCCCTGTTCGAGAATCCAGGCCTGCGCGAGCTTGTCGAGCCCGAGGATGACGGCGATTCCGACCAGCACGAGCAGCACGCCGGCGATGCGTCGGAACCACCCGTCGGGTCGGTTCAACCAGCCGAGCCGTCGCGCGAGCGCCGACCCGAGCAGTGCGACGAGCAGCAGCGTCGCGGCGAGCCCGACGGCGTAGGCGACGATATAGACGAGCCCTTCGCCGAACGACACCGGCAGCACTGTCGCCACGATGAGCGCGTAGGTGGGGGAGCAGCTCGAGAAGGTGGGCCCGAGCGCGGCACCGAGCAGGATGTCGCCGCCCACCCCGCCGCGGCGTGACGAGCGGTCGAGGGCCGCGTTGGCGCGATTCTGGATGCCGGTGGCGAGCATGAGCCGCTCCCAGAGCGACGGGAAGACGAGCGTGAGCCCGAACGCGATGAGGATGACGCCCGCGATGATCTGCCACACGAGTTGCGGCACGCCGAGCAGCGCGGTCGTGGCCTTGAGCAGGAGCGTGAACGCGACGACCGAGACGGCGAGCGACGCGGCGATCACGAGCGGCCGGTACCACTGGCGGGCGGCGACCGTGCCGTCGGCCGACGTGCGGGCGATCGAGCCGCCGATGATCACCGGGAGCAGCGGCAGCACGCAGGGCGCCGCGACGGTGAGCACACCCGCGACGAACGCGACGACGGTGAGGCCGACCATGGGTGCCTAGAGCATCGCCGCGATGACGGCGGCGAGGTGCGGGTCGTCGTACGCGACATGTTTCTGCAACTCGGTGCCGGCGGCATCCACTTCGACGAAGGTCGTCTGGAGGGTGACGCCGTACTGCTGTCGGAGGTCTTGGCGGCTGTCGTAATCGATCTTGATGATCGTCACCCCGGCGGGCACACCTTCGGCGAGGATGTCGCTCTCGATCGACCGGCACTGCGGGCACCACGGCGCGTGGAAGAACAGCAGCACGCGGCCCTCGGCCTGTGCGACCGCGTCGTCGGTGTACTCCACGTACGCCCCGGCCGAGGCGCCGGGTGCGGTCGACTCGGGCGTCGGGGTCGTTTCTGCGGTGGGGGAGCTGGATGCCGACGGGGCAGCGTCGGGAGCGGTGGGCGGTGCGAAGACCATGACGGCGATGATCGCCGCGACGATGGCGACGACGATGCCGATGACGACGGGGACGAGACGTCTGTTCATGTCAGGACCCTATCCGCGATGGTCCACGGCCGGCCGACAGACCGATGTGCTGTCACCACCCTGTAACCACCCAGCGGATGCGGACACTATGAGATGTGGAGACGGAGACCGAGACGATCGACGCCGAGATCTGGGAGCGCGTCCTCGCAGGTGAGGGTCGCGCCTTCGGCGAGCTGTGGGACCGGCATCGGGATCGGGTTTTCCGCCACACGCGTCGGCTGCTTGTGCATCACGCGGATGCCGAGGACGCGACCGCGATGGCGTTCCTCGAGCTCTGGCGGCGACGTGGCGACGTGCGGGTTGTCGACGGTTCTCTGTTGCCGTGGCTGCTCGTTGTCGCGACCAACGTCGTGAGGAACGCTGCACGGTCCCGCCGCCGCTACCGCGACCTGCTCGCCCGGCTTCCGCAACCAGAACACGCGCGGGATGCCGGCGAACTCGTCACCGAGCGCGTCGAGGCCGCGCGGAGACTTGCCGGGTTCACCCGCCTGAGCGCTGCCGATCAGCGCATCATCGCCCTTGTCGCGTTCGACGACCTGTCGCTCGAGGATGCTGCCGCGGCGCTCGGCATCTCGTACGGGGCGGCGAAGACCCGGCTCTCACGAGCCCGCGCCCGACTGGAGGCATTCCATGGCTGAACCGCGCTTCTCGCCCGCGCGCAGTGCGGCGATCCGGGAGGAACTGGTGCACGTCGTCAAGCCCGGGATGCTCGCTCGTCGATTCGGGCGGCGGCCTCTGGTCGGAATCGGGCTCGTCGTCGCCGGGGTGATCGCCGGGGGTGGTGGGGCCGCTGCGACCGCACAGATCTGGAACCCCCAACCGCACATGCCTCAGGCGGTACCGGCGATCGAGTCGACCTCCAACCCGGGTGTCGCGGCTCCCGCCGGCCATCTCCCCGGGCAATCCATCGTGAGCTTGCTCGGGCAGGTCAGCACGTACGAGGTGAACGGTGAGGAGCGCATCATCCAGCTCGACCCGCCGGAGGGGGCGACACATGTGCGCGTCAGCGTGAGCTGTACGACGCCGGGCTACACCGGGTGGGGGTTCGACCCGGGCGGCAACAACCCCAACATGACGTGTGATGCCTTGGACATCGATTCGACGACGGCACCGGGTTGGATGGATTTCGATCTTCACGACGACACGATGTACCCGCAGCACGACCTGTTCTACGTTCAGCCGGGCCCCGGCGTTGGATCGATCGTCACCGTGCAGTATCTCGCCCTGATCGAGACGGCGTGGGTCGTGAACGCCGCGGGGGAGACTTGTGGCGTCGCCAAGCCCGGCTTCGGCGAACCGGATTTGGTCGGCGTTGTCGCCCTGACCCCGAGCGGTGACTACGTCGAGGGCTACGCCCGCCGAACGCAACTCGAGTACCCGTTTCCAGGACAGAGCATGCCCACTTCGCCGGCCGAAGCGCTCGAGCAACAGGAACAAAACGAGCAGCTCTATCCCGACGGCGTCGACATCCCGGCCTACGAGTGCGACGGGGTCACGCAGATCGGTACGTTCCACGTCGGGTAGCCCGGCAGGCCCCGAGGGGAGGCGTCAGGGCTCGCGGAACGGGTCGCTCGCCGACGGAGGCGAGCTGGATGCCGCCGCTTTCGCGCGTCGGGGTGCGCGTGCGGCGGGCTTCGCCTCGGCTGGGGGATCGGCCTTGGCTGCCGCACCGGTGGCACCGGCAGCTTTCGTTCCCGCTCGGCGCGACGTCTTCTGCACCGCAGCGACGGGCTGGGTGGTGGGGGCATCCTCGCGCAGGCGCATGAAGCGCTGCTGACCCGACTCGCGGATCTCGACCTGATCGTTCTGGGCGCGCACGAAGTCCATGAAGCTGCGGAATCCGAGAGCCTTCTCGTTGAACGAGGGGTTGAGGCGCTTCAGCTGCGACTTCACCGTCGAGGCGTTGAGCCACTCGTCGTCGTCCTGCTTGGCGCGGCCGAGACCGATGGCGCGAACCAGCAGGCGCGCGGCGGTCACCGGGGTGAGTTCGGCGGGGGTCTCCTCGGCGGCGCCGGCCTGTGAAGGGCTGACGGCGACGGGGATCTCGCGTACGTCGACGTCCAGCGCGTCGTACGATTCGAACTCGTCGAGCGCGGCGACGAGCGCGGGGCTCGTCGAACCGGTCACGCCGATGCCGACGACGACGCGACCGAGTCGCTTGCAGCGCTGGGCGAGCGGGATGTAGTCGGAATCGCCCGCGACGATCACGACGTGCGTGATGTCGGGCAGGCGGAACATGTCGTCGATCACGTCGACGGCGAGCCGGATGTCGGCGCCGTTCTTCGTACTCGACGCGGGGAAGAGCTGGGTGAGGTCGATGGCGCGATCGACGAGTTGGCGCTTGTAGGCGGCGTTGGCCGGCACCGACCAGTCGGCGTAGGCGCGGCTCAGCGCGACCGTGCCGAACGACGACGCGTAGTCGAGGATCGCACCGAAGTCGACGCGGGCCTGCTCGAGCTTCGGCACCGACTTGCCGTCGTTGCGCCGGGCTTCGTCTTTGCGCCACGAGTCTCGGCCGTGCAGTTGGTCGTAGCGCGAGATCACGACGTTGTCGAAGTCAATGTAGACGGCGACGCGGGATTCCGTCGGTGCCCCGGGCTCAGCCATGGTTCGACCCTA
>CAZCEE010000100.1:0-7635 GCA_964497165.1 uncultured Schumannella sp.
ACCCTTGATCACGACGATCGAGTCGTTCAGCAGCGACGGCGAAAACTCCTGATACGTCTTGCCCATGAACAGCACGGTGACCTCACCGCCGAAGTCTTCGACGGTCACCATCCCGTACTGGTTGCCGGAATTGCGCGCCGTGCGATGCTGCACGCTCGTCAGCAGCCCCGCCACGGTCACCTGCTCGCCGTCGTTCGCGACCTCGCCGCCGATGAGTTCACCGATCGAGATCGTCGCGTGTTTGGCGAGAGTCTGTTCGAGCCCGGCGAGGGGGTGATCGCTCACGTAGAGGCCGAGCATCTCGCGTTCGAACGCGAGCTTGTCGCGTTTGCTCCACTCCGGCCGATCGGGCACCGCCTCGACCGCGTGCTCGGGCTCGTCCCATAGCGAGTCGAAGTCGAAACCGACCTGCCCGTTGGCTTCGTTGCGCTTATCGCTGACGGCGCGTTCGACGGCACCCTCGTGGATCTCGATGAGCGAACGCCGCGTGTTGCCAAGCGAGTCGAAAGCCCCCGCCTTGACGAGCGACTCGACGGTGCGCTTGTTGGCGACCGGGATGGGCACCTTGCGCAGGAAGTCATGGAAGGCGACGAAGGCGCCCTCCTTCTCCCGAGCCGCGCGGATGTGTTCCACAACGCCGTACCCGACGTTGCGCACCGCTCCCAGGCCGAAGCGGATGTCGCCGACGCCGACGTCGCTGGGCACGGCCGTGAAGTCTCCTGCCGAGAGGTTGACGTCGGGCGGGAGCACGTGGATGCCCATGCGGCGGCATTCGTTGAGGTAGAGACCCAGCTTGTCTTTCGCGTCGCCGACGCTCGTCAGCAGCGCCGCCATGTATTCGGCCGGGTGGTTCGCCTTGAGATAGGCGGTCCAGTACGCCAGCACGCCGTAGCCGGCCGAGTGGGCCTTGTTGAACGCGTAGTCGGCGAACGGCATCAGCGTGTCCCACAGCACTTGTACGGCCTGCTTCGAGTACTCGTTGGCCGTCATCCCGGCCTGGAATTCTTCGAACAGCTTGTCGAGTTCCGACTTCTTCTTCTTACCCATCGCGCGTCGCAGCACGTCGGCTTGACCGAGCGTGAAGCCGGCGACCTTCTGGGCCACCGCCATGACCTGCTCCTGGTACACGATCAGACCGAAGGTCGTATCGAGGATCTCGCGCAGCGGCTCGGCGAGTTCGGGATGGATCGGCTCGGAACGCTGCAACCCGTTCTTGCGCAGGGCGTAGTTGGTGTGCGAGTTCATGCCCATCGGCCCCGGGCGATAGAGCGCGATAACCGCCGAGATGTCTTCGAAGTTGGTGGGCTTCAACTGTTTGAGCAGCGCCCGCATCGGCGCGCCGTCGAGCTGGAACACCCCGAGGGTGTCACCGCGCGAAAGCAACTCGTAGGTCGCGGGGTCGGCGTCGAGGTCGAGGTCTTCGATGGCGAGCGTCTGGCCGGTGTTCTTCTCGATGGCGTTCAGGGCGTCCTGGATGACCGTGAGGTTGCGCAGGCCGAGGAAGTCCATCTTCAGCAGCCCGAGATCCTCCAGGGGAGGCTGGTCGAACTGGGTGATGATCGCGCCGTCGTCCTGGCGCTTCATCAGTGGCACGACGTCGATGAGGGGTTCGGCAGACATGATGACACCGGCCGCGTGGACGCCCCACTGGCGTTTCAGATTTTCGATCCCGCGCGCCGTTTCGAAGACCTGGGCCGCCTCGACGTCGGTCTCGAGGATCGCACGGAGGTCGCCGGCCTCCTTGTAGCGCTCAGACGTCGGGGTGACGACATCCGTCAGCGTCATGTCTTTGCCGAGCACCGGGGCGGGGAACGCCTTCGTGAGCTTCTCGCCCACCGAGAACGGCATCCCGAGCACCCGCGCGGAGTCCTTCATCGCCTGCTTCGCCTTGATGGTGCCGTAGGTGACGATCTGCGCGACCCGGTCATCGCCGTACTTCTCGGTCACATACCGGATGACCTCGGAGCGGCGGCGGTCGTCGAAGTCGACATCGACGTCAGGCAACGACACACGATCGGGGTTGAGGAACCGTTCGAAGATCAGCCCGTAGCGCTGCGGGTCGAGTTCGGTGATGCCCATCGCATACGACACGAGGGAACCAGCGGCAGAACCACGTCCGGGGCCGACCCGGATGCCCTGCGCCTTCGCCCACGCGATGAAGTCGGCGACGACGAGGAAGTAGCCGGGAAAGCCCATCTGCTTGATGACGTCGACCTCGTAGTCGGCCTGACGCCGATGCACGTCGCTCACGCCTCCGGGGAAACGCACCAGAAGGCCGCGTTCGACCTCTTTCTCGAACCACGACCCCTCGGTCTCGCCCTCGGGCACCGGGAATCTCGGCATGAGGTCGCGCTTCTCGAACTCGACGTGGGTGCGCTCTGCGATGAGCAGCGTGTTGTCGCACGCCTCCGGGTAGTCGCGGAACAACTGCCGCATCTCCGCGGCGGACTTGAGGTAGTAGTCCTGGCCGTCGAACTTGAAGCGGTTCGGATCATCCATCGTCGACCCCGACTGGATGCACAACAGGATCTCCTGAGCGTGCGCGTCGGCGGCGTGCGTGTAGTGCAGGTCGTTGGTCGCGACGAGCGGCAGGCTCAGCTCCTTCGCGAGCCGGATGAGGTCGGCCTGCGTGCGACGTTCGATCTGCAGGCCGTGATCCATGATCTCGACGAAGTAGTTGTCTTTGCCGAAGATGTCGCGGAACTCTGCCGCGGCGGCGACGGCCTCATCCCATTGCCCGAGTCGCAGCCGGGTCTGCACCTCGCTCGACGGACACCCCGTCGTCGCGATCAGACCCGTGCCGTACGTGCTCAACAGGTCGCGGTCCATGCGCGGCTGGAAGTAGTAGCCCTCGATCGAGGCGAGCGACGACATCCGGAACAGGTTGTGCATGCCCTGCGTCGTCTCGGCGAGCAGCGTGATGTGCGTGTAGGCGCCTGAGCCTGAGACGTCGTCCTGCCCACCGTCGCCCCAGCGCACGCGGGTCTTGTCGGTGCGGTGCGTACCGGGCGTGAGGTACGCCTCGACACCGATGATCGGCTTCACCCCGACGGCGTTCGCCTGCTTGTAGAAGTCGTAGGCACCGAAGTTGTTGCCGTGGTCGGTGATCGCGATCGCCGGCATCCCCTGCTCGGCGACGGCAGACATGAGTTCGCCGATCCGCGCCGCGCCATCCAGCATCGAATACTCACTGTGGACGTGCAGATGCACGAAGGAATCAGTCACTGGCGCTCCGAGGGTGAACCCTCAGGATAGACGCACGTCAATCGGCGCGCAGGACGTCGAGAGCGTGTTGGAGGTCGTCGGGGTAGGGCGACTCGAAAAGCACGTACTCACGCGTCGCCGGATGCTTGAACCCGAGCCGATGGGCGTGCAACCACTGCCGGGTGAGGCCGACGCGCTCGGTCAATCCCTTGTCGGCGCCGTACAGCGTGTCGCCGACACAGGGATGGCGTTGGGCGGCGAGGTGCACCCGGATCTGGTGCGTGCGGCCCGTCTCGAGAGTGACCTCGAGAAGGCTCGCGGCGCGCATCGCCTCGATCGTCTCGTAGTGGGTGACCGCGTGCTTGCCCTCGACTCGGATTGCGAATTTCCAGTCGTTGCTCGAGTGCCGACCGATCGGCGCATCGATCGTGCCGGCCAGCGGGTCGGGATGACCTTGCACGACGGCGTGGTAGATCTTGTCGACCTCGCGGTCGTGGAACAGGCGTTTCAGTTCGGTGTACGCCGACTCCGATTTCGCCACCACCATGAGCCCGCTGGTTCCGACGTCGAGCCGGTGGACGACGCCCTGTCGCTCGCTGGCGCCCGATGTCGAGATTCGGTACCCCGCGGCGGCGAGGGCACCAAGCACGGTCGGCCCGCTCCACCCGGGAGCCGGGTGCGCGACGATCCCCACCGGCTTGTCGATCACCACGAGGTCGTCGTCGTCATGCACGATGCGGAACCCTGGCACGAGCTGCGGGATGACGCGTGGTGCCTCCTTCGGCGTCCACTCGACCTCAAGCCAGCTATCGGCGCGCAAGCGGTCGGACTTGCCGACGAGGATCCCGTCGAGCCGAACTCCCCCGGCCTCCAGCACCTCGACGGCGAAGCTGCGGGAGAATCCGAGCAGCTTCGCGAGACCGGCATCCGCACGCTCGCCTGCGAGCCCTTCGGGCACCGGGAGGCTGCGCTGCTCCATCAGGGGGCGCCGACCATCACGGAGTCGAGCGGATGTCGGCGGTCGTCTCGGGTTCGTCCTTGCGACGCACCCCGTCGAGACCGACGTTACGCAGCGAGAGCAGCAGGAACAGGCCCATCGCCGACACGACGGCGATGTCGGCGACGTTGAAGATCGCCGGAAAACCCCACACCTGGATGAAATCGATGACGTGGCCGACCCCGAAGCCGGGCGGCCTGGTCAGACGATCCGTGACGTTGCCGAATGCGCCGCCGAGCACGAGGCCGAACATCGTCGCCCAGCCGAGTGAACGGATGCGCGGCGCGAACCAGATGATGAAGACGATGGCCCCGATCGCGACGATCGAGAGGATCCAGGTGAACCCGGTCGCGAGCGAGAACGCCGCGCCCGGATTGGTGACGTAGTGAAGTTGCAGGATCTCCCCGAGCACCGGCACCGTCTCGTTGAGTTCGAGCGTGGTGGTGACCAGGTACTTCGACCCTTGGTCGAGCCCGTACGCCACGAGGGCGACGATGGCGAGCAACCCGAGCGCGCGGGGACTCACTCGCCGCTTGTGCGGTGCGGCGTCCGGCGCTATCGGGTCAGTTGCCCGAGCCAAAACCCGGGTACTCGGTGGGCTGCGGGGCTCCGTAGGCCGGGGCGGCGTACTCGGGCTGCGGCTGGCCGTAGCTCGCTGGCGCCCCCTGCGGATACTGCTGGGGAGCCGCTGTGACTGCCCCCTGGGCGGGCGCGGCGGTCAACGCATTCGAGGTCTCGAGCTCGCGGAGCTGACCCTCGATGTACCCCCGCAGCTTGGTGCGGTAGTCGCGCTCGAACTGACGCAACTCCTCGACCTGGCGCTCGAGCTCGTTCTTCTCCTGCTGGAGCGCGCCGAGCTGGTTGCGGGCGCCCTGCTCGGCGTCGGAGACGACGCGAGCCGCAGCGGCGTGCCCCTCGGCGATGAGGGCGTCGCGCTTCTCCATGCCCTCGCGCACGTGCTCTTCGTGGAGGCGACGGGCGAGCTGCAGGAGGTTGTTCGTGTTGCCCGGGTCCATGGCGTTCGGGTCGAAACCGCCCGCGGGTGCGAAGTTCGGCTGGTCCGGCATCGGCATCGGCTGGGGAGCGGCTTGCTGGGCGACGGGCTGCTGGGCGCCACTGCGCTGAAGCTCGGCGAGACGCGACTCGCCAGCGACGAGGCGCTGCCGCAGCTCTTCGTTTTCCTGGTTCAGGCGGCGCAGTTCGACGACCACCTCGTCGAGGAAGTCGTCGACCTCGTCCTGGTCGTAGCCCTCGCGGAACTTCGTCGGGTTGAACCGCTTGTTGACCACATCTTCAGGAG
The DNA here is from genome assembly GCA_964497165.1 of uncultured Schumannella sp. GTDB lineage: Bacteria > Actinomycetota > Actinomycetes > Actinomycetales > Microbacteriaceae > Pseudolysinimonas_A. The sequence goes on from CAZCEE010000100.1 coordinate 5,502, forward strand.
TCAAGGCCATGTCTTTCACCTCACGCATTGCTCGCCATCACCCCCGCGACCTCTCAGTCGCGCCTCGATGACGAAATCGACATCTCACCCTCAGTGAAGGGGTGAGGGTTCCAGCGTACAACGCCCGACCGGATGAACCGAAGGTTACCGGCGGTCGTTCAGTCGACGGGGTATCGGATCACTGTCCGAAGAAGCCCGCGTCGACCTCGGCATCGGCCTCTTCCGCCTCGCCGCTGACCGCGACGTGTTCAGGCGACAGCAGGAACACCTTGTTCGTGACGCGCTCGATTTTGCCGTAGAGACCGGACGCGAGTCCGCTCGCGAAGTCGATGAGGCGACGAGCATCGGGCTCGGGCATTTGCGAGAGGTTCATGATCACGGGAACGCCCTCGCGGAACGCCTCGGCGATCGACTGCACGTCTTTGTACTGACGCGGGTTGACCGTGAGGATCTCGTTCATCCCCGGGGGGGCGTGCTTGGTGCTCGACGCCGCCGGACGCCGCAGCGGAGTCACCGGGGCACGGCCCGCGGTGGAGGTCACGGGCGCGACGGGAGCCGCTGGCACGTGATCGTCGTAGTCCTCGTCGGCCAGGCCGAGATAGACCATCGTCTTGCGCAGCGGATTCGCCATGTCGTCCTCCCGAAGGATCGGTGCCACGGTCACAGGCGCGGCATCCATCTCGACATTAACCGGGGATCGGTCGTTTTCCCGTGATTGCCGTGCCGATGCGCAGGTGTGTCGCGCCTTCCCAGATCGCCTCCCGGAAGTCCCCCGACATGCCCGCGGAGATCGCTGTGGCGCTCGGATCCACCCCGCAGACGCGCTCGGAGACTTCCCGCAGCCGGGCGAACGCCCGTCTCGGCTCGGCGCCGAGCGGCGCAACACCCATCACCCCGAGCAGCAGGAGTCCGGGAGCCGCGAGCACAAGCTCGGCGAGCGACTCGGCCGCCTGGGGGGCGACTCCCCCGCGCCCAGGCTCGTCGCTCAGACCGATTTCGAGGAAGACGCCCAGCATCCGTCCGTCGTCGGCAGCCAGTGCTCCGACGAGCGACTCACGGTCGACAGAGTGCACCGTCGCCGCGTAGCGCCGCACCGCCTTGGCCTTGTTGCTCTGCAACTGTCCGACGAAATGCCAGGCGAGCCGCGGGTCGCCGACCTCCTCGACCTTTGCCGCCGCTTCCTGGTGGCGGTTCTCCCCCACGTCGCGCACTCCGAGTTCGGCCAGCTCGCGCACGAGCGACGCGGGCTGGAACTTGGTCACGACGATGCGCGTGGGAGCCGCCGCGCCCGCAACCCGAACGGCGTCGGCGATAGCCGCATCGACCGTTGCGAGCCGCTCCGCGAGTGTTGGCTCTATGTGAGAACTCGGCTCACTTCAAGAACTCCGGGATGTCGAGGTCGCCCTCGTCGTCGAAGTCGCGGTCGAGCGGGGCACCGAGCGGCGCGTCGGGTTCGGCAGCCCAACCCTGGGTGTCGCCGGCGCCCGTCACTCCCGCGGCGACTGCGACCGGCACCTCAGCAGGCACGAACGAATCACGGCGGGCCGGAGCCGGCCGGTAGGTCGAGGGTTCGCCGCCGTCGAAGCCTGCAGCAATGACGGTGACCCGCACCTCGTCACCGAGCGTGTCGTCGATGACGGCACCGAAGATGATGTTCGCCTCCGGGTGCACGGCCTCCTGCACGAGCCGGGCGGCGTCGTTGATCTCGAAGATGCCGAGGTTCGAACCGCCCTGGATCGACAGCAGCACACCGTGCGCTCCGTCGATCGACGCCTCGAGCAGCGGGGAGGCGACGGCCAGTTCGGCGGCCTTGATCGCGCGGTCGGCTCCACGGCTCGCCCCGATGCCCATGAGCGCGGAACCCGCGCCCTGCATGACGCTCTTGACGTCGGCGAAATCGAGGTTGATGAGCCCGGGCGTCGTGATGAGGTCGGTGATCCCCTGCACGCCCGCAAGGAGCACCTGATCGGCAGTCGCGAACGCCTCGAGCATGCTGATGCCGCGGTCGCTGATCTCGAGCAGGCGGTCGTTCGGCACGACGATGAGGGTGTCGACTTCGTTCTTGAGCGCCGCGACACCGACATCCGCCTGCGACGAGCGACGCTTGCCCTCGAACGCGAACGGCTTCGTGACG
>CAZCEE010000101.1:0-7625 GCA_964497165.1 uncultured Schumannella sp.
CGATTCATGTTCAACAACGTCAACGACTTCGGCACCGCCGAGACGGCCGGCACGGGCCAGGATGCGACCTACATCGAGGTGTGGCCGCCGCACTCGACGCTCAACGACCTCGCGGGACTCGCCGCGACGGCGAAGGCGCGGCGTCCCGAGCATCCGCCGATTCTCTCCGCGTACCTCTCGTGCTTCGGAGCGGGTGAGGAGCGGGCGGTCGCCGCGGCGGAATTGCTGATGGCGACGGCCTTCACCTCGGGTGCCGCACACCTGCTGCTCGGGGAGGATGGCGCGGCGCTCACCAACCCGTACTACGCGCGGCACCACGAACTGAGCTCCGCGGCGCTAGAGAGTTTCGTGCCGTGGTACGACTTCGCCGTACGTTACGGCGACCTCCTCTACGACCCCTCCGCGGTCGACGTGAGCGAGTCGTTCGCGGGCGGCATCAACCAGGACGTCGTCGTCACCGGATCGGGAATCCGGGCCTCGACGAAGGCCGACCCGGGAACCCTGTGGACACGCATCGTGCGGACCCGGCACGGTCTCGTCGTGCACCTGATCGACCTCGGCGCGCAGACCGAGACCGAGTGGGATGCAGGCAAGGAACCCTCCCCGGTCCGTTCCGGCGTGCGCCTGAGCCTCGCTCCTGTCGCCGCCGACGTGCGCGTGCGTTTCGCGACTGTCGACGCGCCCGACATCGTTGAGCTGACGGCGGCCGGGGTGGCAACATCCGCGCAGTCCGACGCGCTGTCGGCTGCTCAGTCGAGCACTTTGTTCGAGCTGCCTCCCTTCCGGGTCTGGGCGCTGATCTTCCTCCCTGTCGACTCACTCGGCTGACAGCGCACGGCAGACCGCGTAGGCGCTATCTTGGCGCTGTGAAACGCTGGGTGGCTGCCGTCGTGCTCGCGGCAATATCGGTACTGGGGATGCCCGCTGTCGTCGCTCACGCGGATGAGGCGGACTGCGCCGACAGCCCGTACAGCGGGGGCGGCTACGAGTTCTTCGACGTCGACCGGCAGTTCGTGCCGCCGCCGATGCGGGGAACGACGTGGGACTGCGCCTTCCGCATCGCCGACCGCGAGTTCGACGAGACCCTGCTGCCCGGCGGTCGGTACGCGCGGTCGATCCAGTACACGATCCTCTACGTCGATATGACGTTCGAGCAGCTCGTCGACTTCTATCGCGCGTTCGAGCAAAGCGGTTACGCCCAGGGCAACCAGATCACGATCGTCGCGACGGAACCGGGTCAGAACCAACCCGGCAGTTACAGCATCGACGAGGTCGCCGCGCTCGACCCGCAACCCGGTTACGTGCACGCCCGGTTCAGCAACGGCGAGAACGTCCCCGAGCCGTCGAACCGCGGCTCCAACATCTACGAGTTCACCTGGACCGATGGCGTCGACTTCGAGAGCGCGTCGGGCATCGAATCCCGGCCGCAGCTCTTCGCGATCGTCCTGCTCACCGAGCCGTTCGTCGACGGGACGGGGATCGATGACCCGAGCACGTTGAGCGGGTTGCGCACGATCGAGGAAGCCGCGCCGACCGGCGTGCAGTGGGCGATCATCGGCACCGGTTCGCTCATGCTCATGCTCGTCGTCGGCTGGCCCTCGACGCTGCTGAACTCCGTCGTCGGGTCGCGCTACCAGTCGATGGTGCGCTGGGTGACGGCCCGCTTCCGGCGGAAGAGACCGGATGCCGTCGCCCCGCCAACGTCCGCCTCGCCGGGTGACGCTCCGATCAAGCGCTCCGGCCTCCCGGGCTGGTTGATGTGGCCAGGGTTCGCCCTCGCGGCGATCCTCGGTGCGTTCGTCGACCCCGACTTCGGGGTCAACCCGATGTCGCTGCGGCTCGTTCTGACGCTCTTCTGCTCGTTCCTGCTGTTCAACTTCACCGCGTGGATGATCGTGCGGCGGGTTGCGGTGCGACTGCAGCCCGAGTCCGACCCGTACCTGCGGTTCCGCTGGGGCTCGCTGCTGTTGGTCATCGTTGCGGTGCTCGTCGCGCGCCTGCTGGGCCTCGAACCGGGCGTCATCTTCGGACTCGTCGCCGGCATCGCCTACGCCACCACCCTGCAGGCCGCGAAGAGCGCCGTCGTGACGATCGTCGGGTCGGCGTTCGGGCTCGCCCTCGCGCTCGTCGCCTGGGTCGGCTACTCGCTGCTCGCACCCGCGCACATCGACAATTTCGCCTACGTGTTCCTCGTCGAGTTCCTCGCCGGCGTCACCGTGAAGGGCGTGTCGACGCTGCCGCTGTCCTTGCTGCCCCTCGGCAACCTCGAGGGAGCGAAACTGTTCGGCTGGAAGAAGGTGGTGTGGGGCGCGTCGTACGTCGTCGGACTCGCCGCCTTCATGCTCGTGCTCGCGACGATCCCGAAGTCGTGGGGCGAGGTGCCCGACTTCCTACGCTGGATCTGGATCTTCGGCGCCTACGCGGTGGTCGCGATCGTCGTCTGGGCGATCAACGCGCGGATGCTGAAGAAGAAGCCGCTGCCCCCCGAGAAGCAGCAGGGCGATCAGCCCGACGCCATCACCATCGACTAGCTCAGGACGGTCGACTGACCGGCGGCACTTCGCCTTCGCGTGACGGCTGACGCGCGGCGTGTTCGAGCGGGATCTCGTCGAGTGGGATGCCGTTGACGGTCACGACGTGCGAGGCGTCTCCGTCGACGCGCAGCATCGAGATCGAGCCGTTGTCGATTCCGGGCACGGGTCGCCCGGCGAGGCGCGCGAGGGTGTAGCGGATGATCGTGCCGTGGCACACGACGAGCACGGCGCCGTCGGGCCGGTCGGCGATGATTGCGGCGAGCGCCGCCTCGCCCCGCGAGGCCACGGAGTCGAGACTTTCGGCACCGGGGTACTCCCGGTCGGCCCAGCGCTCGATCGCGGCCGCCGCCGACGTGCCTTCGAGCGAGCCGTAGTCCCGCTCGATGAGCTGCGGGTAGGCGGGGCCGAGCGGAATGTCAAGCCCGTCGGCGATGATGCTGGCCGTCTCCCGGGCGCGTTGCAGCGGAGAGCTGACCACGACATCCCATGGCCGCGAGCGCAGCGTCATGAACGCGTCCCGCGCCTGTTCCCTGCCCATGTCGTTGAGCGGGATGTCGCTCGAGCCCTGCAGAAGACCCTCGCGATTCCAGTCGGTCTGGCCGTGCCGGATGAACGCGATGATCATGCGACCATGGTGGCATGGCGGCGACGTGGTCTCTCGGGTCTGCCCTGCGGGGGATGTTTTCGCGCGCCACGATCGACGACGAGACGTGGGATGGCCTCGAAGACGCTCTCATCTCGGCGGACTTCGGCCCCGACCTGACCGACGCGATCGTCGACGAGTTGCGCGGCAAGGTCGCCAAGTACCGCACGACCGACCCGGCCGACCTGCAGCGGATGCTGCGCGAAACGATCGAGGAGCGACTCTCCCGCCTCGACTCGACCCTCACTCTCTCGAACCGTCCCGCGGTCGTGCTCGTGGTCGGAGTCAACGGCGTCGGCAAGACCACGACGATCGGCAAGTTCGCGAAGTTCCTCACCAACTACGGTCGGTCGGTCGTCGTCGGGGCTGCCGACACCTTTCGCGCCGCCGCCGTCGAGCAGCTCGCCACCTGGGCGGAGCGCGGGGGAGCGACCATCGTGCGGCCGCAACAGGCGGGGCAGGATCCGGCATCCGTCGCCTTCCAGACCGTCGAGAAGGCGAGAGCGGAGGGCATCGAGATCGTGCTCATCGACACCGCCGGTCGGCTGCAGACCAAGAGCGACCTGATGGATGAACTCTCCAAGGTGCGTCGCGTCATCGAGAAACTCGAGCCCATCGCCGAGGTGCTGCTCGTGCTCGACGCCACCACGGGGCAGAACGGCCTCGCCCAGGCGGAGGCGTTCATCGAACACGCCGGGGTGACCGGCCTCGTGCTCACCAAACTCGACGGTTCCGCGAAGGGCGGGTTCGTGCTCGCCGTGCAGGAGAAGACCGGCATCCCGATCAAACTCGTCGGACAGGGCGAGGGCATTGCTGACCTGACCGGGTTCACCCCGCACGTCTTCGCGCAACAGCTCGTCGGCTAACAGTCCCGCGTCGCCCGGGTACTTGAGAACTTGTCATTGCTCTTCGGCGGCCCTGCCCCTAATCTGAGCGCATGTCAAGCCCGATGCCGCTCCGAGGGCCCGCCGTCGCGGGCATCCTGACTCTCCTCGTTGGGGTCGTCGCTGCCGTTCTGCTTCTGCTGCTCGTGCCCGAGAGCGACTTCCGCCCCGACTACCTGCTGGTGGGGTCGATCCCCGTCGCGATCGTGGTCGTCGCGGGCGCGCTTCTGCTGGGTTCGGGGTTCATCCCCACCGCGGTGCGGGCGACCGTGCTGTCCTGGGCGGCGCTGATCGCGACCGTCGCCAGCTGGTTCATGATCGTCGCCGCTTTTTCGTTCGCCGTGCTCTACCTGGTCTCAGGTGGACCGATGACGATCAACCCCTTCTGGTGGTGGTTGCTTCCCGTCGGTGTCGCTCTCTGGATTAACGGCGGCGCGCTCGGTCTTCTCGGAGTTGTTCGGCGGTGGCGTCTCGTGCCGTCACTGATCGCACTCGTGTTGGCAGCTATTCCTGTGCTGCTGTTGCTCCTGCTTTTCTTGCCATGGTTCCTGCCGATCTTCGGGACCTCGGCCGAGTATTGACTCGTGAGGTGGGCTTCGAAACCGTCAGGCGGCGTCGAAGAACTCCCAGATCAGGGCGGTCGCGTCGAGCGCATCGCTCGGCGGATCGGCGGCACCTTCGGCGGCTCCCGGCCACTGGTGTCCGGCATCCGCGACCGTCACGAGCGTGACGCGCAGGTCGTCAGAGCAGGTGCTCGTCGTCGTCGTGACGGGCGGCTCCTCAGTTGTCACCTCGTCGGCGCAGGCGCCGGCGGCTCGAAACACTTTGACGGCGTCGGCGATCGGCATCCCGTCGACGTCGGCGATGCCGTCGCCGGGCTCACCGTCCTTGCGCACGCTGCCATCGTCGAGGCCGTGGATGTGAAGAACGGATGTCGGGGTCGGCACCGCGCAGGGCGTCACGATGGTGCCGGCGACGGGTGCGATCGCCGCGAACAGGTCGGTCTCGCAGGCCAGTCGGTAGGTCATCATCGCGCCGTTGGACATCCCGGTCGCGAAGGTGCGGTTGCTCGCGATGCCGAATTCGCCCTGGAGCTCGGCGACGAGGGCGGTGATGAACGCGACATCGTCGACGCCCTCGCGTTCGGCGCCGCCGCAACAGTCGCCGGCGTTCCAGCTGCGACTTTCGCCGTCGGGGTAGGCCACGACGAACCCGGCGGCGTCGGCTTCATCGTTCCAGCCGTAGGCGCGTTCCGCCTGTTTCGCCGAGCCCACTCCGCCGTGCATCATCACGACGAGTGCCGCGTCGGCGCTGAGTTGTTCGGGAATGTGCACGCGATACGAGCGGTCTGCACCGTCGACCTCGATCGTGCGGCTCTCGGTTCGGCTGGTGGTCGTGGGGTCAGCCTGGTCGTCGCGGATGCCGCAGCCGGTAAGGAGGGCGGCGATCGACGTGGCGGCGAGCAGGGCGACGAGGATGCGGCGGCGACTCATGCGGCAAGTCTTCCGTCTGGCGGCGGGGGCCGCGTCGTCCCGGTGACGCACGACCGGTACTCCCGTGGGAGTACCGGAAACCCCTAAGGTGGCGCCATGAGTGACACGGACACCTACGTCAGCCCGTCCCGCGTTCCCGCCACCATCGCGCTGCTTCTCGCCGTGATCGGGGCTGCGGCGATGGCGTGGAGCTTCGTCAACGGGGTGTCCGCCGCCCTCGACGCGAGTGGTTCGGGCGCGGGGCCCTACGTGGTCGTATTCCTCATCGCGGCGGCGCTCGTGCTCGCGGCCCTCGTCATCAGCATCGTTTGTCTCGCGCGCGGCCTCGCCCGCGGGATCGCCGCTCTCGCGCTGATTGTGTCGCTCGCCCCGGTCGTCGCGGTCATCATCTTGCGCGTCGCCGCGACCGCCTAGCGCTATTCGGCGGCTTTGTAGATCTTCGAACGCGGCACGTAGCGCGCGGAGTTGGCGAGCAACCCGGCGATTTCCTTGTCGCTGAGCTCGCGGCGCACCTTCCCCGGCACCCCCGCAACGAGCGACCGGGGCGGGATGACGGTGCCCTCGAGCACGAGCGCCCCTGCGGCGATGAGCGAGTTGGCCCCGATCACGGCGCCGTTGAGCACCGTCGCGTTCATGCCGATCAGGCAGCCGTCTTCGACGACGCAGCCGTGCACGATGGCGCCGTGCCCGATGCTCACGTCGGCGCCGACGATCGTCGGGCTGCCCGTCTCGGTGTGGATCACCGCGTTGTCTTGCAGGTTGCTGCGCTCGCCCAGAACGATCTGCTCGATGTCGCCGCGGAGGACGGCTCCGAACCAGACGTTGGCGTCGGCTGCGATGCGCACGTTTCCGATCACCGACGCGTTCGGAGCGACCCAGGCGGTCTCGTCGATCTCGGGGGTGTGTCCGTCGAAAGGAATGATGAGCGGCATGCATTCAGGCTAGCCAGACGCCCACTATTTCGCCGAAGGGTCGCTGTTGGGGGCTCCGCGGCCGCCACACCCCCGAATCGCGACCCTTCGGTGCGAGGCAGCACCCACGCCTAAGCTGTCTCGCGATATGGCCACCTTCTCCTCCCTTTCGGATCGCCTCACCGCGACCTTCAAGAACCTCCGCACCAAGGGCAAGCTCACGCCCGCGGATGTCGACGGCACGGTGCGCGAGATCCGTCGCGCGCTACTCGACGCCGACGTCGCGCTGGAGGTCGTGAAGGAATTCACCGGCAGGGTGCGCGAGCGCGCGCTCGGCGACGAGGTGAACAAGGCGCTCAACCCGGCGCAGCAGGTCGTGCAGATCGTCAACGAGGAGCTGGTCGGCATCCTCGGCGGTGAGCAGCGGCGCTTGCAGTTCGCGAAGAAGCCGCCGACGGTGATCATGCTCGCCGGCCTTCAGGGTGCGGGTAAGACGACCCTCGCCGGGAAGCTCGCGAAGTGGCTGAAGAAGGAGGGGCACACGCCTCTGCTGGTCGCGAGTGACCTTCAGCGTCCGAACGCCGTCACGCAGCTGCAGGTCGTCGGCGAGCAGGCGGGGGTGCCGGTCTTCGCCCCCGAGCCGGGCAACGGTGTCGGCAACCCGGTAAAGGTCGCGAAAGACGGTGTGAAGGAGGCGGAGCGCAAGCAGTACGACACCGTCATCGTCGACACCGCCGGTCGCCTCGGCATCGACGCCGAGCTGATGAAGCAGGCCTCCGACATCCGCAAGGCCGTCGACCCCGACGAGGTGCTGTTCGTCATCGACGCGATGATCGGTCAGGACGCGGTGACCACCGCTCGTGCCTTCCAGGAGGGCGTCGACTTCACCGGTGTCGTGCTCACGAAGCTCGACGGTGACGCCCGCGGTGGTGCGGCCCTCTCGGTCGCGAGCATCACCGGACGCCCCATCATGTTCGCCTCAACCGGCGAGGGGCTGGATGACTTCGAGCCCTTCCACCCCGACCGCATGGCGAGCCGCATCCTCGACCTCGGCGACATCCTCACCCTCATCGAGCAGGCGCAGGGCGCGTTCGATGAGGAGGAGCCGCGGCAGGTCGCCGAGAAGTTTGCGACCGACAGCTTCACGCTCGACGACTTCC
>CAZCEE010000102.1:0-7572 GCA_964497165.1 uncultured Schumannella sp.
CATGAACAGATCGGCGTCGGTCGACCCGCTCGCGATTCCGTAGCCGGTGAGGCGAGCGTCGTAGAACTCGCCACCGTCGCCGTTCTCGACAATCTGGTGCGAAATCGACGTGACCTGGCCCGGTGCGGCGCGCGGCGTCACCTGCACGGGTGTGGCCGCGGTGCAACCTTGGCCGTTGTAGGCGAACACCCAGATGGTGTACGTCTGGTTGGCCGACAACCCGCCGAACGCGGTGCTCGTCGTTCCCGCACCGAGGTGCTGACTGTCGCCCGGCGGCGACACGCTTGGCGAGCCGTTCTCGACGCCGCTGACGGTACAGGTGGGGTCGGGGCCACCGCTCTTGATGAGGGCGTAGAACTTCAGAATCGGTGCGCCGTTGGTGCCGAAGACGTCGGCCCACGATGCGTTGGCGGTCGAGCCGTCGGTGAGGGACGCCGACGCCGAGACGGCCGGACCGATCAGCACCGGCGGCCCGGCGGGGATGCCGACCCCGTTCGCCTGGTTCCAGGTCGCGAGCGAGTTCGGCGCGCTGTTGCGGGCGCTCACCGAGTAGCCGACCGCGCTGCCGTTGGCGATCGACACCGACGTCAGGTTGGCGGAGTAGAAGGTGCCGACCGGATCACCGGGGTTCACGTCGACGACCTGAACGGCATCCCCGACCGTCACGACGTACCGCTCGATCGCGCTGCCCCCCGTGTCGGCGGGCTTCTTCCAGGTGACCCGCAGCCCCTGGTCGAGCGGCGTGTAGGAGAGGCTCGAGGGCGGAGGAGGGATGATGTCCGACCAGATCGTGCCGGCGAGTGACGCCTCGGCCGATGGCCCGATCGCGTTGACGGCGACCACGGAGAGCCGCACGGCGTTACCGGGGCCGTTCCCCGGCGTGGTGAGCGCGCAGTTGACGCTCGACGTGCACGAGGTCACCGAGAGCACCGCGTCGGTCGCAACCGAGACCATCGTGACCTCGTAGTGGTCGATGGGCGAGTTGTTGAACGCCCCTGGCGCCCAGGACAGCTTGAGCAGCCGGTCACCGAACTCGGTGACCGTCACCCCGGTGACGGGGTCGGGCACGTCCTGCACCGAGATCGTGATGGTGCCCCAGACGTAGCGATCGGAATCCTGGGTCGCGTCGGCGACTTGGTACTGAAGGCTGGTGTCGGCCGGAACAGCCGTGCCGCTCACGGTGACGGTGAGCCGTGACCGGTCGGCGCTCGGCACGACACTCACCCCTTCGGGGAGCGACGCGCCGTCGAGCCCGCGGATGGCGACCACTTCGAGCGGGGTCTCCGGGAACGGGTTGTTGGCTTCGTCGTTCGCCAGCACGTCGATCGTCGTCGACCCGCCGCGCGGCGTCACCGCCGTGTCATCCACCGGTTTCACGAGCGGCAACGTCGAGGGAACGACGTTGAGCACGATGCGCCCCGCCCGGCCCTCGTTGAGATCGTCGCGCACCGTGAGGGTGACGCTCGTCACCGTGCCCTTCGGCGCGTTCGTGGCAGCCCTGAGCACCAGTCGTTGGTCATTGAGCTCGACACTGAAGCCTTCGGGGAGCGGCTCGACGACCGAGTAGCTGAGCTCGTCGATGTCGTCGTAGGGGTAGTTGGTGAGCCGGACCAGGTCGAGCTCTTTCTCTTGCCCCGGCTCGAAATCGACGACGCCACCGATGAAGACGGGCGGCTGATTCTCGCGCGACTCGACGTCGATCGGCAGGGTGAGGATGGCGCGCCGACCGTTCGGATCATCGCCAGTCACCCCATCCGTCACCTCGAACGTGATCGAGGCCGGGCCGAAGTACAGGTCGGCGGACGTGAAGACGAGGGTGTCGGCGTCCACGACGAGGTCGTCGCCGTTCGAGTGCGTCGCCCTCACCGTGCTGGAGTCGGTGAGCCGCACCCCCTGCCCGCCCAGCGTGATGACGTAATCGTTCAGGTTGATCGTCCGCGTGTCCTCGCTCGCGACGGTGAGCAGCGGCGCGGTGCGGTCGATCTGCGGCAGCGCGTCGGCGTAGCCGGGCACCCAGACGAAGGCGAATGACCGGATCGAGTCGTCGTCGGGATGCGACACCGAGAACGGGATGATCTGGCTCGCGTCGCCGATCCGCACCCGCACCCGGTTGTCGGACAGCAGTTCCGCCGTCGTCGTGAATTCGGGCAGCAGTGCGACCCCGAGATCCCGCACGTCGCCGTCGGCGAAGAACACGTTGTCGAGCACGTCGACGTCGACGATCGTTCGGTCGACGACGTCGCTGGCCGTGAGCACGGTGTCTTGAGCGATCGGGTACGACAGCGGCGCGTCGGGATCGACGGTGACGGTGACGAAGTTCGAACTGGTGCCGCCGTACTCGTTTTGGATCGTGTAGATCACGGCGTACGAGCCGGGTTCCTCCGGCGGCGTGATGTCGACGATGGTGTCGTCGACGATCGACGCCTCCGTGCCCGCCGCGACCGGCACCGCCGACACGACGCGAAGGGGGCTTCCGTCGGGGTCGGAGTCGTTCGCGAGCACCTGTACGCTCACCGTGCGGTTCGGCCGCACCGCGACGACGTCTTCGTTCGCGACCGGGTTGCGGGCGCCGTCGAGGCGCGGGCTGATGCCGACCCGCACGATTCCCTCCGCCCGGGCCCCGAGCCCGTCGACGACGGCGTACGTGAACTCATCGGTTCCCGAGGAGTACTCCCCCGCCTCGAACTCGATGTAGGTCGGTCCGGTACTCAGCACGGCGCCCTTGTCAGGGTTGCTCGTGATGCCGATGAGTTGCACCGAATCGCCGTCGGGGTCGACCCCGCTGAGCGGGATCTGGATGCGGACCGTCTCACCGGCGAGAACGCGCGCGGTGACTCGGCTCGGCACGGGCGGGCTGTTGGTCGCCGCGTTCTCTTCCCGCACCGAGATCGTGACCCGCGCCTCCGCACGCTGCCCGGCGGACTCGACGCTGTAGACGGCGACATAGTCACCGGCCGTCTCCGGTGCGAGATAGCGCAACCGGTCACCCGACACGAACAGCAAGCCCGCACCCTCGGGCAGATCTTCGGCGAGCGTCGGCACGAGCCTCAGGGGCTTGCCCTCGGGCTGTTCGTCGTTGGCGAGTACCGGGATGTCGACGACATCCCCGACCCGCACCGTCGCGGTGTCGTCGACGGCGATCGGCGGCTGCAATTGGGCGGGTTCGGGGATCTCGACGACGGTGATCGTGCCTTCGGCATCCGCGAGGCCGTTGCTGATGCGGTAGTTGACCGTGACGCTTCGCCCCTCGAGCGGCGCGGTGAGGGTGATGCGTACCTGGCGCTGGTCGAGCACTTCCGCGCGGAGGCCCTGGCCAGCGGCGGGGTTCGTGACCCCGGTGACGACGAGCACGCCGCCTGCGGGGTCGATGTCGGTCGTCGTCGGGTCGATCGTGTCGCTCGAGAGCGTCGTGATGAAGACGGTGCGCGGCACCGTGATCGGACGGGTGTTGGCATCCGGCGGTGCCGACACATCGATGCGCACGAGACCCGTTGCCGTCTGGTCGCCGTCGGTGACCGTGAACTCGACGTAGTGCGTGCGCACCTCGTCGCTCACGAACGTGAACGTGCCGGCTTCGAAGCTCGGCTCGATGCGCGACCCCGCCCGCTCCGGGACGGCGTTCAGCCGCAGGGTGCCGTTTCCGCCGCGCACGTGCGACATCGGGCGGATCGTGACCTCCTGGCCCGCCGTCACCAGCGCCACCCACGGTTCGACGACGATCGGAAGCTCGCCGACCGGGCTCACCTGCACCGCGACGTTCCCGGTGGACTGCGCGAGCCCGTCGGTGACGACGAGCGTCACCGACTTCAGGTCTCCGCCCCTGCCGGAGTCGGAGAACACCACGACGCCGTCCGGCTTGTGGCTCACCTGATCTGGAGCTCCGGTGGTCGCCGACGTCAGGTAGAAGGCGTCGCCGTCGGGGTCGATCCAGTCGCCCAACACCTGCGTGGTGACCCGGCCGCCGGCCGCGACCTCGGTGCGCGTTGACCGCACCTGCTGCGGCGGCGAGTTCTCGTCGGCCGACCTGACGGTGACGGTGACCGTCGCGGTCGCGATGCCGCCCCGGCCGTCGGTGATCGTGTAGCGGAACGACAGCGAACCTGACGCATCGGGCGCGAGCGTGAGCTGCAGCTGCTGGTTGCGCGTCACGAGGTCGACCCGACCGATCTCCTCGGGAATCGGGTCGACTTGCCCGATCACGAGCACGTCGGCGTTCGGGTCGTAGTCGTTGAGCAGCACCGGCAACACCGTCGCGCGCCCCGGGCGGGCCCCGAACGCATCGTCGATCGCGACCGGCGGCTGCTGTTCCTCATCGACAGTGGGCGGGATGTTCGCGTCGTTCTCTTCGGCCTGATCCTCCGGATCTTCGACGAGGAGGTCGTTCCAGTTGTTGATGAGCTGCCCCTCATCCTGGATCGCCCAGGTGGCGCCGCGCCGAAGGTCGTTGAGCACGACGCTGTCGACATTCGCGGCGAAGTCGAGAACCCCGGCTGCGGCTCCTTCGAGGTCGAAGCCGGTGCCTTCGCCGGAGTTTGCGCAGCGGCGCCAGGCGGTGCCGGTGCTCCACGCCGCGTACTCGCAGCCGTTCAGACTGATCGGCGCGGCGGGCGTCCCCGACTCGCCGTCGACGAGCGGCACGGGGTCGGCTCCGCTCAGCGGCACGCCGAGAAGCCCGGATTCGGTGCCCAGCAGGATGCGCTCGCCCGCATCGGCGGCCTCCTGCACGACGATGTCCTCTCCGGGTTCGACGACCCCGGAGAGGTCGACGACGCCACGCTCGAGTGCAACCCGTCGGCCGTCGACATCGAGCACCGCCCAACTGTCGTCGACCGAGGTGATCTGCACGTCTCTCACGTCGCCGAGACCGGTCGGCCAGCGCGCCTCGACGACGTCGGTACGGCTCGCGTCGACCCGGAACACCTCACCGACTTCGGCGGAGTAGGCGAACAGGGTGCCATCGGGCTCGACGCTCACCACCGAGTCAAGACCCAGGATGAGCGAACTCGGCTGGGCGGCGTCGAAGTCGGGCAGTTCGCCGACGGGCACGATCCACAGTTCGCCGGTGCCTGCCGCGTGGATGACGACGCGCGAGCCGGCGAGGAAGACCCGGGGGTCGTCGGGCGGCAGCGCGATCGGCTCGCCGAGGAGCGACTCGGCCGGGTCGACGATCTGCACGGTCGCGTTGGCGTGGTCGACGACGAGCACGGTTGTGCCCTGTTGCACGACCTCGAGGTCGGCGCTTCCTGCTCGCAGGACGGTGTTGAGCTCGAGCACTTCGGGATTCGCTCGACCGACCGTCTGCTGGGTGCCGTTGGCGACCCAGACGGCGCCGTCGCCGAGGTCGAGCTTCTGCGCGGTGTAGCCGGTCGAGGTGATCGCGAGCCCCGCGACGAGGGCAGCGACGACGGTGCCGCTCGTCGCGGTGGCGACGAGCGAGCGATGGCCGGCAACCCACGTGCGGATGCTCATCGGTCACTCATCAGGGACGTCGACGCATTTCTCTGCGCTCTGCTCGCCGGGTTTGCCTTGCCGGTTGACGGTCACGGCGAGACACACCGTTTCGCCGGGCGTGGTGTCGACGACGAATCGCGGCTGGGACTGGGTCGCGGTGCGGATGCCCCGCACCTCGATCTCGTACAGGTCGCCCTCAGCGATGCCCGGGTCGGGCCACGAGAACTCGACACTGCCGTCCTCATGGGTGGCCGCGATGTCGGTCACGACCGGGATCCCCTCATCGACGGAAGCGCGCAATAGCACGACGAGAGCCGTCGCTCCGAGGGCGGTAACCAGAATGGCCGAGGCGATGAGCAGCCAGGTCACGGCCTGCACTCCCCGTTGCGGCGGGGCGGGGCGACTGTGCGAGAACCGCCGCGGTGCCGGAGTCGCCTCACGGACGGTGCCGATCCCGGCGTACTCCCCCGCCTCGGCGGCCCGCCGTCGCCGGCGTCGCGGGGTCGGCGAGTTGTGAGCTCCCGGGAGCGGCCGCAGCCGGGTGCGGTCTTCCAGGTCGGCGACCGTGC
Organism: uncultured Schumannella sp.; assembly: GCA_964497165.1. Lineage (GTDB taxonomy): Bacteria > Actinomycetota > Actinomycetes > Actinomycetales > Microbacteriaceae > Pseudolysinimonas_A. The sequence goes on from CAZCEE010000102.1 coordinate 6,021, forward strand.
CGAGCGCCCACTCGTCCATCGCGATCTCGAGCGGCGTCTGCGGCACCCCGAGCTCGGCTTCGATGGTCTGGAGTTCTCGGATGAACTCGATGATGCTCGCGGGGCGCGCCTCGGGGCGACGCGACATCCCGCGCCTGAGCAGCGCTTCGAGGCTCGCTGGCACGTCGGAGCGGCCGATCGGCTGCGGCTTGGCGCGCGCGATGCGCGACATGAGGTCGCTGCTGCTGTTGGAGCCGCCCGGATCCTCGAACGGCGACCGGCCGGCGAGCAGCGAGTAAACGGTCGCGGCGAAGGCCCACACTTCGCTCGCGATCGAGCCGGGAGTCTCATCGAGCAGAACTTCGGGGGCGGACCAGGGGATGGAGAGCCCGACGGAGTCTTCCTCGCGCTGGGTGGTGAGCGTCGCCGCGATGCCGAAGTCGGAGAGCACCGGATGCCCATACGCAGTCAGGAGGATGTTGGAGGGCTTGATGTCGCGGTGGAGCACGCCGGCGCGGTGGGCCGTCTCGATCGCGCTGCCGATCTTGACGGCGGTGCGCAGGACCTCGGGCACGGGGATGCGTTCCCGGCGGTAGCGGTCGGAGAGGCTCGATGAACACAGTTCCATCACGAGGTACGGCCTGCCGTCGCCGGAGACGCTTGCTTCGTACACCGTGAGGATCGACGGATGCGCCGAGAGTTGCGCCATGAGGTTCGCTTCGGCCTGGAACATCTGCCGCACCTGGTCGTTGACGACCTCACTCAGCATGACTTTCACGGCGACCTGGCGACGCGGCATGTTCTGCTCGTAGAGGAAGACGTCGGCGAATCCGCCGGAGCCGAGAATGTGCACGTAGGAGAACCCGGGCAGCACGGGAGGCTGGGACGGCAGTCGCCTGGCCATGAAGACCCCCCTCTCCATGCCGCGGGTTGCCCCATTCTAGGCAGACCGGGACTGAGGGTCAGCCGTTCAGGGGCGGGCTCCCCCTGAACGGGGGACGGCGCTCGGGGCGTCCCTGCGAGGCTGCTGCACGGGCGCTGTGACGTCGATCACGACGACGGTGACATTGTCGCGGCCTCCCGCGGCGAGGGCGGCATCCATGAGGTCGTCCGCCGTTTCCGCAGCGGACGTTCCGCCTGCCAGGTACGTGCGGATCCGCCGGTCGTCGACCTCCTTGGTGAGTCCGTCGGAGCACAGCAGGAGGCGCATGCCGGGCCGCATCGGCAACATCCACAGGTCGGGCCGTGGGCTTTCCCGAAATCCGACGGCGCGCGTGATGACGTTGCTGTCGGGGTGATCTTCGGCTTGCCGTTCGTCGAGCAGGCCGGCATCCACCATCTCCTGCACGACCGAATGGTCGCGGGTGACGCGCGAGAACTCCCCGTCGGCGAGCAGATAGACCCGGCTGTCGCCGATGTTGAACACCGCGAAATGCGGTTCGCCGCCCTGGAGCGCGAGCAGCACACCGGTGACGGTGGTGCCCGCGCCGATCGGGATGTGGGCCGCGAAGTCGTCGATGTCGTCGGCGGCCGCCGTGAGGGCGCCGTCGAGCCGCGCGATGTCGAGGTAGCC
>CAZCEE010000103.1:0-7550 GCA_964497165.1 uncultured Schumannella sp.
AAACTATCAACGATGTCCCGACTCAGATATCAACGATGTCCTGAACTCGGACACCTCCAGGGGCACTCTGTGGTGGGCGGGTTAAGCCGGAAGGTCGCGGAAGTCCAGCACCCGCAAAACGACGTCGCGGGCGACATCCTGTACTGACCGTGAGTTCGCGAACGCGTGGGCGCGGAGGCGCACGAAGGCTTCCGTCGCCGTGACGTCGAGTTGGGCGAGGATCATCCCGGTGGCTTGATGCACTTCGCGGCGCATCGCCGGGTTCGACGGACCTTCGGGCGATCCATCCTCATCCGCCCACTTGAGGGCGCGCATGACGGCGCTTCGGGTGATGCGGCTGGTCAACCTCGCCGCCGACATCACCTCGGCGGGTCCCAAGGTCACCATCCGTGGGGAGGCGAGTCCGACGACTCCGACGGTGACCGCACCGAGGAACATCGGGAGGGCGAAGACGGCATTCACGCCGAGTTGGCGGGCAGCAGCGGCAAACGCGGGCCACGGCGTCGGGGGTTCGTCGAGTGAGGGGACGAGGACGGGGCGCGCGGTGCGCAGAGCATCCCACTGCGGGCCTTCTCCGAGCTCGAGTTGGAGTTCGTCCAGCCGGGAGGCAACGGGGTCGGTTGCGCAGATCGTCGACTGCCGCCCTGCCCCGTCGAATACCGACACCGACGCCCACGCGACCCGCAGCTCTCGTGGGAAGACCGCGCACAGCGACTCGCCGCCAGCGGGGCGCCCGTCGCGGGGATCCGCCATTTCGCGCCTTCGGCTCGGTCTGAGGATCCGCCCGTGGGCCGGGTGGACGATGCGGGGCCAGTGTACGCTTCGAGCACGACCAGACGGTCGGCCTCACCGGGTCGGTCGCGATCGCGACATGAGTTGGGATCAAATGGGCGAGATGTCGAGGGAACAGCGCATCAGCGCTGCGTTCGTCGCGGTCGCCGACACCTTGGTCGCCGACTACGACCTCATCGACCTGCTCCACACCCTCGTTGATGTCTGTGCCGACGTGCTCGATGTTTCGGCGGCGGGCCTCGTGCTGGCCGACGATGACGGGGATCTTCAATTGCTCGCGTCGACGAGCGAGCAGGCCGACCTGGTCGAGATCATGCAGCTCGCCGCCGGGGCGGGGCCGTGTGTCGACGCCTTCCGCACCGGCGTGGTCGTCGACATCGCCGACATCGCCGAGTCGGGCGAGCAGTGGCCCGAGTTCAAGGCTGCCGCGCTCGGGCAGGGCTTCCGCGCCGTGCACGCGACCCCGATGCGGCTGCGCGGCCAGGTGCTGGGCGCGATGAATCTGTTCAGCACGACCCCCGGCAACCTCAATGCGGCCGATGCGGGGGTCGCGCAGGCGCTCGCGGATGTCGCCACCATCGGCATCCTCCAGGAGCGCAGCATCCGTGAAACCGGGATTGTGGCAGAACAGCTGCAGTGGGCCTTGGAGAGCAGGGTCATCATCGAGCAGGCGAAGGGTGTGCTCGCGGCGCTCGACGGGACTGGCGTGGATGCGGCGTTCAGAAAGCTCCGGGACTACGCCCGCAACAACAACCTGACCTTGCGGTCCGTCGCCGAAGGAGTCACGGCGCGGACTCTCGATGTGAGCCAACGCCCCAGGGTGTAGTCTCAGCACCAGTTGCTCTGGTCCTCGGCGGCGGGTTCTGTCCGCGCCGATCTGAAGGGCCCTAGCTATGAGCAACGTCCTCGTTGAGGCGGCAGCCACCGACATACGTTCGGATGTCGCCCCCGACTCCTTCCGCATTGTCGAACCGGCAACGACCGAAGTCGCCGCCGGTCCACAGCCCGCATTCGGGACCCCCTCCGCGGTCAGACTGAGTGCAGAACTGGTCGCAGTCATCGCGGTCTGGATGCAACAACCACGGTGGCGACACGGGGTCTCTCCGATACTCCCCGAGTATCGTCGCCATCTGCCGTAGCGGTGCGTCGCAACGTGACGTAACAACCCTCGATTTGCGATGGATAGCGGGCTAACGTCCAGGTGTCTTCGCACGGAACACCGTGCGACATCAGGAAGGAAACCGCTATGAGCTCGACCGCCACCGCCGACAACGGAGTCAACACCGAGGCCCTCCTCGGGGCGCGCGACGCGCTGCGTGAGGCCCCCGCCGCCGCGCAGTTCACCTGGAAGGCCACCTCTGAATGGATCCGTGGAACCCACTCGCGTCAGACCATCGAGCACTTCCAGGGTCTCGGCAGCGAGCAGAAACACGTCAAAGCGTTCGTGCTCGAGGGTGATCACCCCGAGGTCTTCGCCTCCGAAGACAATGCTCCGACCCCGGTCGAGACCGTGCTTGCGGCCCTCGCCGGCTGTCTCACCGCCGGTGTCGCTGCCGTCGCGCAGAACCGCGGCATCCAGCTCAAGAGCGTCACGGCGACCGTCGAGGGCGACCACGACATCCTCGGCATCCTCGGCGGCGACCCGGAGGTGCGCAACGGCTTCAACGACATCCGCGTGAGCTTCGACATCGACGCCGACGCGTCGAAGGAAGACATCGCGGCGCTCGTCGCCCAGTCGCAGAAGCGCTCCGCCGTGTTCGACGCGCTCACCAACCCGACCAACGTCACCGTCAGCGTCGCCTAAGCCTCTGTGACGACACGCACCACCGTCGTCATCGTCGGGGCCGGACATTCCGGCCTCGCCATGAGTCGCCGCCTCACCGAGCGGAGCATCGACCACGTCGTGCTCGAACGCGGTGAGGTGGCGAACTCGTGGCGGCGTGACCGCTGGGATTCGCTGCGTCTGCTCACCCCCAACTGGCAGAGCGGGCTTCCCGGGTTCGGCTACGCCGGCGATGACCCGGACGGCTTCATGACCTCGCCCGAGGTCGCCGATCACCTCGGGGCGTATGCGCGCGCCATCGATGCGCCCGTGCGCTCCGGGGTGACGGTCACCTCGGTGGCACCGACCGACGCGGGCTACCGCGTGGTCACCGACGAGGGCCACTACGAAGCGGATGCCGTGGTGCTCGCCGGCGGCGGCAGCGGAATCGCGAACCTACCGCCGGTCGCCGAGGGGGTGCCCGCCGGCATCCTCTCCCTCACCTCGAAGTCGTACCGCTCGCCGGAGTCGCTCGCCGACGGGCGCGTGCTCGTCGTGGGGGCTTCCGCGAGCGGCGCCCAACTCGCCGACGAGATCGCCCGCGCGGGCCGCGACGTCACGCTCGCCGCGGGGGAGCACGTGCGGATGCCGCGCAGCTACCGTGGTCGCGACATCTTCTGGTGGATGGATGCCGTCGGCGTTCTCGACGAACGCTTCGATGAGATCGACGACATCATCCGCGCCCGGCATGTGCCCTCGCCGCAGCTCGTCGGCAGCGACGACCACCGCACCGTCGACATCGCCTCGCTGCGCGCGAAAGGCGTGCGGGTGGTCGGCCGGGTCGGCCGCATCCACGACGGTGTCGCCCAGTTCTCGGGCGGACTCGCCAACACCGTGCGACTCGCCGACCTGAAGCTCGACAGGCTACTGGACCGTTTCGACGTATGGGCTGAAACCGGCGAAGACGGTTTCTCAGAGCCGACGCGGGCCGAGCCGACGGTAGTGGATGACGCGCCGCTGCTCGAACTCGATCTGGCGCGTGAGAACGTCGGCACGATCGTCTGGGCGACCGGCTACCGCCCCGACTACTCCTGGCTCGACGTGCCGGTGCTCGACTACAAGGGGCGTCTGCCGCACGAGGGCGGCGTCATCCCGAAGTCGCCGGGCCTGTACGTGATGGGCACTTCGTTGCTGCGCCGCCGCCGCTCCACCTACATCGGGGGAGCGGGGCAGGATTCGGAAGAGCTCGCCGCCCACCTCGCGGGCTACCTCGCCGGTCGCGGCGTGCATCCGGTCGCCACAAGCGCCTGAACCCATCCGGGCGGCTACGGTCGAGGGGTGCGCGTCACCGTCCCGACCGAAGAGCTGCGAACCCGACTCGCGGATGCCGCCGAGGTCGCGCTCTGGGATCTCGCGTCGCCCGCGCCGTGGCCCGCAATCGATATCGTGGTGCCGCCCTACATGGGGTCGCTCGACCTGCTCCCTGTACTCGACGGGGTCGATGTGCGGCTCGTGCAGAGCCAGAGCATCGGCTACGACGGCGTGCTCGAGCGGCTGCCCGCAGGAGTGGCGTTCGCCAATGCCACAGGCGTGCACGAAAGCCCGGCGGCCGAGATCGGGATGGCGCTGCTTCTCGCGGCGCAGCGCGACCTGCCGCGCTTCGTGCGACAACAGGATGCCGGACAGTGGCGGGGAGGGTTCACCCGAGGCCTGTTCGGGCTGCGTGTCGTCGTGGTCGGCGCGGGCGGGCTGGGCAGCGCCGTGGTCGATCGGCTGCTGCCATTCGGTGCCCGGCCGGTGCGCGTCGGGCGGTCCCGACGCACCGACGATCGCGGTGAGGTCGCGGCTCTCGCCGAATTGCCCGGGATGCTGTCGAACGCCGAAGCCGTCGTCATCTGCCTGCCGCTCGACGACTCGACAAGCGGCCTCGTCGACGCCGGCTTTCTTGCCGCGATGCCCGACGGCGCGATCCTCGTCAACGTCGGGCGCGGACCGATCGTCGACACCGACGCGCTGCTGGCCGAAGTCACGACCGGCCGACTCCGCGCCGCGCTCGACGTCACCGATCCCGAGCCGCTGCCGCCCGAGCATCCGCTGTGGAGCGCGCCCGGCGTCGTGATCTCACCCCACGTCGGCGGTCAGGTGACGACGATGCCGGATGCCGTCGAAGCCCTCGTGCGCCGCCAGATCGCCGCGCTCGAATCGGGCAGCGATCCGGTCAACCTGATCAGTCCCCTGTGACCCGACGCCCGTGACGGGCGTCGGCGCTGGGGCCGAGCGGAGGCGCGAAAGCGCCTCCGCTTCAATCGGAGCCCGCGCCGGAGTAGCGGGCGAGGTCGTCGGCGTCGCGGGCTCGGTTCTGCGCGCGCCGGGCTGCGTCGAGCGCAGCCACCGGGTCGGATTCGTTCTCGGCGATGACGAGTTCGCGCTTCGCCTCGGCGAGTTTCGTGCGCGAACCCGCGCCGCCGCCGCGTGAGCCGATGTAGTCCTCGACGGAGCTGATCTGTGCGTGGGCCGAGACGAGGGCTCCGGCGAGGGCACCGTGTGCGCCGTCGAGGCGGCGCTGCTGGTTCTGCGCGGCCGACATGGCGACATCGAGCGCGTCGTCGGCATCCACGAGCCTGTCGAGTTCGGCGACCGGGTCGCGCGTGCCGGAGCCGCCGATCGCGGCGAGTTCGCCCTCGAGAGCGGCGATCGCGGTGTTGACGGCGGCCGACGAGTCGGGATCCGGCGGAGCGTCACGCAGCGACCGCGCCTGCTCGAGCGCCTGCTTCTGCTCGGTCGCGAGGGTCGTGATCTCGGCGACCGCAGCCGCGAGCTCGTCGCGCCGGTGTTCGATCGCGTCGAGCAGGGTTGCCGCTTCCCGGCCGCGGCGTTGCGCCATCTCGAGTGCATCCGTAACCGCTGTCACGCGGCTCGCAGCGATCGCCGCGTCGGCCTCATCGGCGGCGGCCCGGGCTGCCGCGACGGCCTTCTCGGCGGCTTTCAGGTTGTCGGCCACGGGCGCCACGGCGGATTCGACGTAGGTCTTTCGCAGTTCGGCGAGCACCTTCTCGGCGGTGGGGGTGCGCGCCTCCACCGAGGAGAGCTGCGTGCGGATGAGCTTCAGCGTCTCGGGAGCGCTCGCCTCGCTCCGCCGCAGATCGGCGAACCGGGCGGCTTCGGTCTGCACCGTCTCGCGGGCACGGTCGGCGAGGGCACGGATGCTCTTCGCCCAGCCTTTGCGTCGGTTCTCGCCTTCCGGCTCGGCGTCGTCGAGGCGGTTCTGGAGTGCGAACGCCTTGTCGAGGTCGGCGCGGGCGGTCTCGAGAGCCCGGGCGAAGTCGCGCGTGCGGTCCTCGCCGAACTGGGCGAGAGCGAAGGCGAGGTCGTCGGCCGCCTCACGCACGGCGTCGTCGGCGCGCACCAGGGCGACGCCGGCATCCGTGCGTCCCGGAAGCGGTGCGCGCGCGTTCCGCCGAGCCCGGCGGGCGAGAAGTACGACGCCGGTGATCGTCAACGCGGCGAAGGCGACCACCACGGTTCCGCCGGCCGTGCCGAGGACCGTCACGATGTCGGGCGTCACAGGCACTGATTCTAGGTGGAATGGGGATACCAAAACCCCGGACTACCTCCCTGGAAACGCGAGGATCCCGTCTTATCGTGGCGGTGTGCGGCATGCCGATCGGCGGGAGGACGACCTCGGAATGGACGAGGACGAGTTCGATGCTGCCGAGGCGCGCCCGGAGTTGAGCTCCGTCGAGGGCGCGAACGACTGGCGGCGCGGAGATCCGGCGGCCCCGGTGCGTGAGCACTGGCGGGCCGAGCTCGCCCACGTCGGCGGACGCTCCCCGCTTCTGCACTTCGTCGACGACCCCACCACCGGCATCGAACTTTCGACGACGCATCCCGGCGGCCTCGCCCGGTTCATCACCGGCGCGAGCACGCTGCTCTCGCAGCTCATCCGCGACGACATGGCACTGCGTGCCGCGCGTCTCGCCGCCGACCGCATCGCGGCGAAAGGTCTCGAACTCTCCAGCACCCGCGGCATCGACGCGATCCGGCTGGGGATCGGTGTCGCCACCTGGTCGAGTGTCGACGGCGACTTCTGCGCGCCGATCCTGCTACGCCCGCTCGCGATCCGCCGCTACGGGCGCGACGTCGAGCTGAAGCTTCGCGGTGAGCCGGTGCTCAACCCGGCCCTCGCGCGCGCCCTCGAAGCCCAGTTCGGGATCACGCTCGACGATCGCGCATTCGTCGCGTTGAGCGACAGTGACGGCACCTTCAAGCCGAACGCGGTCATCGACCAGTTGCGGGCGCTGACCGGTCACCTCGGCGGGTTCGGCGTGCAGCCCCGGTTGATCGTCTCCGCCTTCGCCGAAGTCGCCGACGCGCTCGTCGCCGACGCGACCGGGCTCGAGCACCCCGTGCTCGACGCCCTCGCCGGCAATCCGACCGCGAAGTGGGCGCTCGACGAAGGTCAGCATCCGGTCGAGGTCATCGACGCCGACCTGCGTGACCCGTCGACCGACTCGCTGCTGTTGGATGCCGACGCCGAGCAAGAGAACGTCGTCGCTCAGATCGCGTCGGGCAACTCGGTCGTCGTCACCACGATGCCCGGCACCGGCGGAACGCAGACCATCGTGAACGCCCTCGGTGCGCTCATCGGGCAGGGCAAGCGCGTGCTCGTGGTGAGCCCGCGCCGCGGCTCGCTCACCGGCATCTCCCGCCGGCTCGCCGACATCGGGCTCCCCGGGGTCGCCGTGTCGCCGCGGGGCCTCCGCCGCGACCTGCTGCGCGCGATCTCGCGCAACGAACGCGCGAGTTCCCCCGACGTGACGGAAGTCGACGAAGCGCACGTGCGGCTGCGCGCCGTACTGCTCGACTACCGCGAAGCGCTCACGCGCGTCGACGCAGGTGTCGGGGTCTCGGTGCTCGACTGCGTGACCGAACTTTCGCGCCTCGCGTTGTTGCCGCATCCGCCCGCCACGACCGCGCGGCTCGACCGGGCCGCCGT
>CAZCEE010000104.1:0-7524 GCA_964497165.1 uncultured Schumannella sp.
CACCGGCCACTATCCGCGTCAGCTTTCCGGCGGCGAGCAGCAGCGCGTGGCGATCGCGCGCGCGTTCGTCACGAAGCCCGCGGTGCTGTTCGCGGATGAGCCCACCGGCAATCTCGATACCGTCACCGGTGCGCGCATCGGCGAGCTGCTGTTCGAGCTGAACGCGAACTCACAAACCACCCTCGTGCTCGTCACTCACGACGACACGCTCGCGTCGCGCTGCGAGCGCGTCTTCCGCATGGAAGCCGGGAAGCTGGTGTAGGCCATGCGCGCGTTCGCCCTCGCAATGCGGACCCTGATGCGCGAGTGGCGATCCGGCGAGCTCGGCGTGCTGATGCTCGCGCTCACCGTCGCGGTCGCGGCGCTCACGGGCGTCGGGTTTCTCGTCGGGCGCATCAGCACGGCCGTCGACCTGCAGGCGAGCGAAGTGCTCGCGGCGGATATCCGCCTCGGCTCGCCGCAACCCATCGCCGACACGTACATCGAAGAAGCGGCGCGCCGCGGTATCCGCACGTCGCGCATCACGGGCCTGTTCAGCGTCGTGTTTCACGGCGAGGAAAGTCAGCTCACCAACCTGCGCGCGGTGAGTCCCGGCTATCCGCTCCGCGGCAAGGTGCTGATCGCGGACGAGCCCTTCGTCACGGGCACGCCGGCGGACGGCATACCGGCGCCCGGCGAGGTGTGGCTCGTCGAGCAGGGCAGGATCCGCCGCGCGGTGCTCGCCGCGCAGCCTGCTCGCCGCCCAGCCTGAGCGCTGCTAGGCGAGTGCCGACTCCAGCGAGGTCGACGCGAGGCCGTGGGCGGTCGCGACCGGGGCATTGACCACCTGCCCCGCGTGCACGTTCAGGCCGAGCGCGAGGGCGGGATCGGCGCGCAGCGCGTCACGCCACCCGGAGTTCGCAATCGCCCGCACGTAGGGCAGGGTCGCGTTGGTGAGCGCGTAGGTGGAGGTGTGGGCAACGGCGCCGGGCATGTTGGCGACGCAGTAGAAGATCGAGCCGTGCACCGGATAGGTCGGGTCGGCGTGCGTCGTCGGGCGGGTGTCTTCGAAGCAGCCACCCTGGTCGACGGCGATGTCGACGAGTACGCTCCCGGGCTTCATTCGGCGCACCAGGTCGTTGCTCACCAGCTTGGGCGCCTTGGCTCCGGGAACGAGGACGGCGCCGATCACGAGGTCGGCGGCGAGCACCGCGCGTTCGAGTTCGAACGCGTTGGAGGCGATCGTGACGATCCGGCCGGCGTAGTCGTCGTCGAGCTCACGCAACCGCTGGATGTTGGTGTCGAGCACCGTCACCTGCGCGCCGAGCCCGACACTCAGGGCGACGGCGTTGGTGCCGGCGACGCCGGCACCGATCACGACGACGTTCGCCGGATGGGTTCCCGCGACCCCGGGAACGAGCAGTCCCGGCCCGCCGTGCGGCCGAAGCATCGCGTTGGCACCGACGATCGGCGCGAGTCGACCGGCGACCTCGCTCATCGGTGCGAGCAGCGGCAGCGATCCGTTGGGCAGTTGCACGGTCTCGTAGGCGATTCCGGTGACGCCGGTTTCGATGAGGGCGCTGGTGAGCGCGGCTTCGGCCGCGAGGTGCAGGTAGGTGAAGAGCACGAGACCGTCGCGGAAGTGTCGGTACTCCGCTTCGATCGGCTCCTTGACCTTGAGGAGGACGTCGGCGGTTCCCCAGACGTCATCGGCCGCCGTGCCGCCGGATCCTTCGGCGATCGTCGCGCCGGCCGCCCGGTAGTCGTCGTCGCTGATCGACGAGCCGAGACCCGCACCCGCTTGGATGTGCACGTCGTGGCCATGCGCGACGAGTTCGTGCACCCCGGACGGCGTGATCGCGACACGGAACTCGTTGTTCTTGATCTCGGCCGGAACGCCTACCCTCATGGCCGCCAGTGTAGGACGCGAGCCGTGGAATCCGCACTGTTCGGGTGGCCAGACGGCGGATTGCGTGAAATTCGTGTTACGGAAGTGCCGAATAGTTCCGTCGAGGGCCGCCACTGTGCCAGGATCGTCTCACGCCGGAAGGAGTCATTTCATGCCCAGGTCGCTTCCCGAGGATCCCCTGATCCGCCGTCTCATCCAGCAGGCTCGCGCCTCGCAGCTCTCGCGCCGTTCGGTGCTCGCGGGCGGCGTCGGCGGCGCTGCGGCTCTCGCGCTCGCCGCGTGCACCCCGGGTTCGTCCGGTGCACCGAGCCCGGCGACCGACCAGTCGGACTCCGACAAGACCCTGAACTGGGCCAACTGGCCCGGCTACATGGACGAAGACGACGAGGGCAACTACCCGACCCTTCTGGCATTCACCGAGCAGACCGGTATCGAGGTCGACTACCTCGTCGACATCAACGACAACAACGAGTACTACGCCAAGGTGCGCGACCAGCTGGCTCTCGGGCAAGACATCGGGGCCGACCTCATCACGCTCACCGACTGGATGGCCGGTCGGCTGATCCGGCTCGGCTACACCCAGGAACTCAACGAGGCCAACATCCCGAACAAGGCGAACCTCGTGCCGGATCTGCTGAACGTCGGGTTCGACCCGGGACGCATCCACTCGTTGCCCTGGCAGGGTGGATTCGCCGGCCTCTGCTGGAACAAAGAGAAGCTGCCGAACGGGCTGAAGACCCTCGAGGACCTCTGGGATCCGGAGCTTGCGGGCAAGATCGTGGTGCTCAGCGAGATGCGCGACACGATGGGCCTCATCCTGCTCAGCGAGGGCGTCGACATCTCGGCCGACTTCAGCGAAGCCGACTTCGACAACGCCCTCGACATCTTCCGCGAGAAGGTCACGAGCGGCCAGATCGGCGCGGTGCGCGGCAATTCGTACACGCAGGACCTGATCAACGGGGACGCGATCGCCGGCATCGTCTGGTCGGGCGACGTGACGCTCATCAACGGCGAAGTCGGCAGCGACATGTTCGAGTTCGCCATCCCGGAGTCGGGTGGCACGCTCTGGAACGACAACCTGATGATCCCCATCGGTTCGCCGCGCAAGAAGAACGCCGAAACGCTCATCAACTACTACTACGAGCCGGAAGTTGCGGCTGAGGTGGCGCTCTGGGTGAACTACATCACCCCGGTCGTCGGCGCCAAGGAAGTGGCGATCGAGATCGACCCGGAGGCGGCTGAGAACCAGCTCATCTTCCCCGACGAGGAGACCCTGTCGCAGGTGAAGACGTTCCGCGCCCTGACCGGGGCCGAGGAGCAGTCGTTCAGCACCGCGTTCCAGGCCGTACTCGTGGGAGCCTGACACGAGCGGCCAGCCGGCAACGGGCGGCGGGCCGGCGTCGTCGGGAGCCGACCTCCAGCTAGATGGCGTCAGCAAGCGGTTTCCGGGTTTCACGGCGATCGAGGAACTGAACCTCACGATCCCCGCAGGCTCGTTCTTCGCGCTGCTCGGCCCGTCGGGCTGCGGCAAGACGACGACTCTGCGCATCGTCGCGGGGCTCGAGGCACCGACCTCCGGACGGGTGCTCATCGGCAACGACGATGTCACCCGCACGCCGTCCTACCGGCGGCCCGTCAACACGGTGTTTCAGAGCTACGCGCTCTTCCCGCACATGACGGTGCTCGAGAACGTCGCATTCGGGCTCAAGCGTCGCGGCGCGAAGAATGCGCTCGTCCGCGCCCACGAGGCGCTGCAGATGGTCGAGCTCGATCACATCGCGCAGCGCAGGCCGGCGCAGCTCTCAGGCGGACAACAGCAGCGCGTCGCTCTGGCCCGCGCGGTCGTCAACCGCCCGGCGTTGCTGCTTCTCGATGAGCCGCTCGGTGCGCTCGACCTCAAGCTGCGGCGCCAGATGCAGGTCGAGCTCAAAGACATCCAGACGGATGTCGGCATCACCTTCCTGCACGTGACGCACGATCAGGAGGAGGCCATGACGATGGCCGACACGATCGCCGTCATGAACAAGGGCCGCATCGAGCAGATGGGCGCTCCGGCGGAGCTCTACGAGCTGCCGCGCACGGCGTTCGTCGCGAACTTCCTCGGCCAGTCGAACCTGTTCGCCGGTCCGGTGGTGTCGGCCAAGGGAGCCACGATCGTCGTCGACGTCGCGGGTCGCAAGGTCGCCCTGCTGCGGGAGCGAGCCCAGCGGCATGCCGGCGACGTCACGATCGGCGTGCGCCCGGAGAAGCTGCAGCTGCACACGTCGGAGCCGGCTCCCGCCGCCGGCGTCAACCTGCTCGGGCCGGGTCGCATCCACGACGTCTCGTTCAGCGGGGTCAGCACGCAATACCTGATCGGCATCCCGGGTCTGGGTACTCTGACGCTCTTCGCGCAGAACCTCGTCTCGGGTCCTGTGGTGGGCGACGGGGCCGAGGTCTGGGTCACCTGGTCGGTCGAGCACGGATTCGGGGTCGCCGACGAGCCGGCCGAAGCATTGCGCTTCGACCCCGACGATGACACCCAGGCGATCGCCATCGCGCAGCGGCGCCGCATCGAGGCCGAGTTCGAGGAGGCCTGATGGCCTTTGGAGCATTCGGCAACGCCCCCGGCACTCCCGAGGTGGCCGACGCCGGTCCGGCGCGTCGGAGCCCGGTCGCGCTGCTGTTGCTGCTCCCCGGTGTCGCCTATCTCGCCCTGTTCTTCGTCGTGCCGTTCGTGTCGCTCATCGTCACGAGTCTGAAGGCACCCGATCCGTTCGGCGAGATCGGACGCTACGTCTATGCGTTCCGCTGGGAGAACTACGCCGAGGTCATCGCGACCTACTGGCCGCACATCGCCCGCTCGTTCGGCTTCGCGATCGCGGCGACCGTGATCGCGCTGCTCATCGGCTATCCGATCGCCTATTTCATCGGGGTCAAGCTGCGGCGGTTCCCGCTGCTCCAGGCGCTTGCCCTCGTGCTCGTGATCGCCCCGTTCTTCATCAGCTTCCTGTTGCGCACGTTCGCCTGGAAGCAGATTCTCGCCGACGAGGGACCGGTGCTCGGGGTGCTGCAGTCGATGACGATCCTGCCCGATGATGCGCGGCTCACCGGCACGGCGGGCGCGGTGATCTTCGGCATCGCGTACAACTTCATCCCGTTCATGACTCTGCCGATCTACACGTCGCTCGAGCGCCTCGACCTGCGATACGTCGAAGCCGGGGGCGACCTGTACGCAAGTCCCGTGACGACGTTCTTCAAGGTCACGCTGCCGCTGTCGATGCCGGGAGTGGTATCGGGAACCCTGCTGACCTTCATCCCGGCTGCCGGTGACTACATCAACGCGTCGAGCGACTTCCTCGGCTCGCCCGACACGGCCATGATCGGCAACGTCATCGAGGCGAACTTCCTGCGGGTCGAGAACTATCCCGTCGCCGCCTCGCTCTCGATCCTGCTGATGGGCGCGATCCTCCTGCTCGTGGGGCTCTACATCCGACGCGCCGGCACGAAGGATCTCGTGTGAACGGGGACGTGTCATGAACAGAGGGCTGCGGTTCGGGATCGGCTCCTGGGGTCTCGCCGTCTACGCGATCCTCGGGCTCGTCTTGCTGCTCACGCCGATCGTCTACACGATCGCGTTCTCGTTCAACGACTCGGTGAAGTCCAACATCGTCTGGCGCGGCTTCACCTTCGAGAACTGGACGACGATCTGCACGGTCGAGAACGGCGCGGTGTGCGAGGCGTTCGGCACGAGCATCCTCGTCGGCGTGGTCGCGACGCTCGCGGCAACCGCCCTCGGCACCGCGATCGCGATCGCCCTGGCCCGCTACCGCCTGCGGTTCCGGTCGGCCGCGACGCTGCTCATCTTCCTGCCGATGGCGACGCCCGAAGTCGTTCTTGGCGCGGGACTCGCGGCGCAGTTCCTCACGGCGGGCGTGCCCAAGGGTGTGTTCACGATCATCCTGGCGCACACGATGTTCTGCATCAGCTTCGTCGTCGTGACGGTTCGCGCCCGCGTGTCGAGCCTCGATCCGGCGCTCGAGGAGGCGGGTCGTGACCTCTACGCGAGCCCCGGCCAGGTCTGGTGGCGTATCACCTTCCCGCTTCTGCTGCCCGGCATCGTCGCGGCGGCGCTGCTGTCGTTCGCGCTCTCGTTCGACGACTTCATCATCACGAATTTCAACGCGGGCGCCGCCTCGACCTTCCCCAAGTACGTCTACACGGCGGCGGCACGTGGCATCCCGGCGCAGGCGAATGTCATCGCGACCGCCGTGTTCCTGTTCGCGATCGCGCTCGTCATCGGCTCCCAGCTCTACTCGGCGGCGCGTCGCAAGCGCCTCGCCCGCACCCCGTGACGTATTCCGATCGCGCCCGTCTCGCCGCGCTGCATACCGGCGAGGTCGACCGGTTCCGCGCCGCGCGACCGGAGTCGGCGCGACTGTGGGAGGACGCCCGCGAGGTGATGCCCGAGGGCGTGCCGATGCTCTGGATGGTGAAATGGCCAGGCCCGTGGCCGGTGTTCGTCGACGCGGCGAAGGGCGCGCACTTCAGCTGCGTCGACGGGATCGACCACGTCGATCTCTGCCTGGGCGACACCGGGGCGATGGTCGGCCACGCGCCGGAAGCAGCGGTGCGGGCGATCTCGGAGCGGCTCGCTCGCGGCGCGACCTTCATGTTGCCGACCGGGGATGGGGCCGCCGCAGCGCACCTGCTGGCCGCCCGGTTCGGCCTGGAACGCTGGCAGTTCACGCTGTCGGCGACCGACGCGAATCGGCACGTGCTGCGCTACGCGCGCTTGGTGACGGGTCGCCCGAAGGTCGTGGTGATCGATTACTCGTACCACGGCACTGTCGACGAGGCCTACGCGACGCTCGACGCCGAGGGGCGGGTCGTCGCCCGTCGCGGCAAACATGGGGCCACCGGTCGACGTAGGCCTGACGACCCTCGTCGTGCCATTCAACGACATCCCGGCGATGGAGGCGGCGCTCGCGACGGGCGAGGTCGCCGCAGTGCTCATCGAACCGGCGATGACCAACATCGGGATCGTGCTGCCCGACCCGGGCTGGCACGAGGCGGTCGCGACGGCGGTGCACGCGGCGGGGGTGTACCTCGTGATCGACGAGACCCACACGCTGTGCGCCGGACCGGGTGGGATGACCGCACGCGACGGCCTGCGCCCCGACGCCGTGGTCGTCGGCAAGACGATTGCGGGCGGCATCCCGGCGGGGGCGTGGGGGATGACGACGCCGTTCGCCGATCGGGTTCGCGCGGCTCTCGACCCCGACGGTGAGGGACTCGAAGACATCGACGTTGGTGGAGTCGGCGGCACGCTTGCCGGTAACGCGGTCTCGATGGCGGGCATCTGCGCGACGCTCGAGAGCGTGCTCACTCCGGAGGTGTATCCGGGGATGATCGAGCGCGCCACCGAGTGGACAGCGGGAGTGCAGGCGGCGATCGACGAGTTCGACGTGCCGTGGC
This sequence comes from uncultured Schumannella sp., assembly GCA_964497165.1. Lineage (GTDB taxonomy): Bacteria > Actinomycetota > Actinomycetes > Actinomycetales > Microbacteriaceae > Pseudolysinimonas_A. The sequence continues at coordinate 7,346 of CAZCEE010000104.1, forward strand.
AGGTGACGCAGCTCGGCTGCCGTGCCGAGTACTCGTTCCGGCCGACGCCGCCGCACGACGGACGGGAGGCAGCGGATGCCGACGACTTCGAACTGCAGCAATACCTGCACCTGCACGCCCTCAACCGCGGCATCCTCATCACGCCGTTCCACAACATGGCGCTCATGTCACCCGCCACG